>NZ_AP017312.1:2685000-2985000 GCF_002355375.1 Aneurinibacillus soli
TGTGCTACATTCACTTGCTGACCTGCAATCTGATTCATCTCTTCCGATGCTGCTGCTGATTCTTCTGTAATCGCGGTCGCGTGCTGTAGCTCTTGTGTCATCCGCGTATTTTGCTCATTCAACTGGCTGACCGAACGCATAATATTAGTAGAACGAGTCGAAATATGCTCTACGTCATGAGCAATCTCACTGAATGAATCATTCACATGTTGCATCATCTTACCGCTATCATCCACGATGGTGTTTCCTACTGTAATAACTTGGATTGCCTTTCCGATTTGTTGACGTGTCTCCCCGACAATATCGGCGATGCGTGTCGCGGCAGCATTGGACTGATCCGCTAACTTGCGCACTTCATCCGCTACAACGGAGAAGCCCCGTCCTTCCTCACCTGCCCGTGCTGCTTCAATCGCAGCATTAAGTGCCAACAAGTTCGTTTGCTCGGTAATCTCCCGGATAAGTACGACCATTTCTTCAATTTTTTGCGCATCTTCCCCCAACTGAACGATGACATCGGTGGATGTTTTCATCGTTTGTTGTAGCTCATCCATTCGCTCAACGGCCTGCTCCCCAAGCAATCGACCACTGTGCGCCGAATTTGCTGATTTGCTGGCTGATTCAGTCATTACCTGACTGTCATGAACAAGTGACTCAACATTCTGTGCCACATCCCCCATATAGTGTGTGACATTAGAAATGAGTGTCGCGATCTCATTCGCCCCTGTCGCGATATCCTCAATTGTTGTTCCGATGTCTTTGAGTCCGGCTTCTGATTCGGCACTACGTTCATACAAATCACGCGATGCCACGGTTACACTATCCGATGTACGTGTAATCTCGTGAATCATGGTGCGCAAGTTCTCCCGCATGTGATTGACCTGCACACTCAAGTCACCCAGCTCATCTTTTGAAAGCACTGGTACTTCTTTCGTCAAATCATTACCGGCAATCGACAGTACGCTTTGTCGTAATCCAGCAATTGGGCGCGTAACTCGGAACACGAGCACAAGTGTAATGATGATCGCTGCGGCTAATGCAACAAGAGAAATCAACATCGTCCAGTGCAGTGCTTGCCCAGTAATTGCTGTGACAGCTTTCTCAGATACTTCAGACACAAACACCCAGTTCGATCCTTTCACTCGCTGGAAAAATACAAAATGCGAACCTTGTTCATCCGTGTATTTTGCATTACCCTTTTCCTGTTTCAGTGCCTGTTCCGTCAAAATCTTTTTCAAATCAGCGTTCTTTTCATCACGCGTTACATTATGCTTTAAGATGTACTCTTTATTCGGATGAGTAATGACCGTTCCATCCGCTGTGAGCATATAATACATACTATTCTCACCAAGCGGAGAATTACCAACAAGTGTAAACATATCCTTCAATAACACCGTACCACCGATCGAGCCAATTACACGCTTATTCTCATCCAGTATCGGCTGGACGATGAGGACGATTTGTGTCGTACCATCTCCACGTGCTACAAGCGGATCAGAAATAACGGTTTCTCCGGCCATAACTTTAGGAAAGTATGATCTGTCTGCAATACTCACAATCTGGTTATTGAGCGTCGTCCATGCGTTCCCTTTCGCGTCAGCTACGAAAAAACCAAGCATCGATCGTTGCCAGTTATCTTTCTGCTGTGCAATATAAGCTCGCTGTGCGGCGATATTGCCTGTCTTAAGCGCGGTAATCAGTTCGCTATTCGTACTGTATAAGCGAACATCCGATTTCCTTGCCTCCATCCACGTATCTAATGATGTCACGACTCGGTTTTCCAACTCTATCGAGATCGTCTGAAAATTCTTCTCTAAGAGACCCGATGTAATCGTGTAGCTCCCCCAGGATGTACCAAGCAGCGCTATGATAAATAGCGGAATGATAGCCCCCAATATTTTGGAACGAATAGACTGCATCTCAAAAACTCCCTCTCTGTTATAACTTTTACATTATTGTAATATATTATATACTACACCATTGTAATGTAGGATGAGAACATAAAAGAGCAGCTTATCCTATAGCTAGTAAGCTATAAGATAAGCCCGCTCTGGTCTCCGCATACATTTCTTTTATATGTTTATGTAGTTGCTGGTATGCTAAGAAACTCCTCTGCCCGTGCTTTTCCATTCGCAAAAAAAGTCGGTGTCTCCACAAAATAGTCGAAATATCCACGGTACTCATTCGGCTGAATCATCGAAACTTGAATCGACTTATATTCTGAATCGACTAACTTCCCATCCTTAATCAATCGGTTAATTAACTCAATATTGTTCAATTCCGCATAGATTGCATTTTTGAACAGCATTTTTAACTTGAAATCTTCCACATCGAAATATGTTGTAATAGGCTTTAAGGATTTTTCGATCGTTTCGACTGTAACGAGAATGATATGATCCGCAACCGTGAGTGGGCTCAGCACCGGGTTATACTGGTACGCTCCGTCATACTCCCCGTTGTATTCTCCATATTGTATAAGCTGTAAGCAGCTTTTAATACCATCAGCAGACATATCTTTTACGATATAATTGTCATCCTCGCCAATTGATAGTTCTGTTTTTTCGCGTGCGGCACGATTCGTATACAATACAGCCTTGTCTTTGGCAAAATGATAGGCATTCGCAATAATTCCGATATCTGATGTGGCAAATCGAGTCGCGATCTCTTCAAAAAATGAATCGGGACGAATGGATTCATACGTTTTAGCAGGAAAACAGAACGATAACCAATCATTCCAGGTTAATAACGGAAAGCTCTTCATATACCGCTCCCACGGTGAAACCATGCGAAATACATCAGGCATTCCTGTAAGTGCGTACTGCATGAACTTTATTTCATCCGGTATTCCATCTTCACTCGTCTCTTGGAAATATTTATCATAAAAATCCGCAAGTGCCTGCGGATTTTGTTCATCTAAATAGTAATAAGCAGATAAGATTGCTCCACTCGTCACTGACAAAATATCTGGACGTACCCCACGCTCACGAAATGTCTGCAATACACCTGCGTTAAATGCATTCATTCCGCCAATTCCCTGCACCGCTATTGCGAGCATATTTTCTGTACGATCTGCCATATTTATTCCTCCCCATTAGTAGATTACGTTTAATTTTCTTATGATAAATAATTGTAATACATGGATAAGGTGTTCCTGTACTATATATGTGCAGAATTTGTTAATTTTTCTTAATTATCAGTCCATTAGGATATATGCTAACTCTGATGAGTGGTTACCTCTTTCTTCTGCTGTCTCTTCTTCCACCACTGTATATCCGTTTGGAACAGACAATTCTGTTAGCTTCTGCATGACTTCTTTGCCCGCCGTCCCAATATCAGAGCCAATGAGTTCAGCACTTATGGTGGCTACGCGATCTCCGTCTTTGTGTGTAATCGTTGTCAGTGATTTTCCGTATTTCCAGTCAACGAGTTCTGACAAAGGTACCTGTATTCCTTTTGGTGTCGTAATCATGATCGTGCGTAATTGTTCGGGATGTGTCAGCAAACTCTCAGGATAGCGAGCGATTACATTGAAGCGATGGAAATTTTCTTTTTTCTTACCTGATTCTTACGGAAATCTTACGTGTTTTGCTATCACATAATAGAGGGCAAAAAAATAACCCGCATCAACGGGTGTAGTTCATTTTGTTCAACTGAGCAGTAAATGTTGTTTTTTCATACGGCTTACTTACGAGCGAAATGGTTCCGCCTAATCGTTCAACAAGCCTTTTTGTAATCGCAAGACCGAGTCCACTGCCTTGATACAATTTATTTCGCGAATCTTCGAGTGTATACAGTCTTTCAAAAATCCGATCTTTATACAGCTCATGAATTCCTTTTCCTTTGTTCCACGCGTCAATATATACATGCTGCTCATCATGTCGTAACGTTAAGCCGATGACCCGACCATCACTCCCGTAGCGAATCGCATTGGAAAGTGAACTACCCACCACTTAAAACCTAACGGTTTTTGAAGTGGGGGCTTCTCGACTTATCGTTGCTTTTAGTAGCCAACGAAAACTGACCGAGCTATCCCTCTCGTTCCAAGAGTTCTTTTTGCTATGCCAGCGCTAATAAGCGTAATCCTTCATGTTTGATGTTGATAGAAGCGTTCCAGTCTCTGTCTGCTACAAAACCACAGATTGCTCTTTGAAAATGGAGCGTTCAGCACAGGAATCACGCGACTTTAGTCGTGTGCGTGTTCAAGCTGCATCAATCATTCCCCTTACTCAATATGCAGTGCTTCATAGTAACGAACTAATTCGATTACCATTGCGCCCATTCGCTCAATCTCTGGCACAACAATACGTGTAATACCTTCTTCTTCTAATGCCTCTGCCGTCAGCTTCCCAACAGCCACTGCAAGCGACGACTGTTCGAATGCATGCTTAGTCTGATCTACACGACCAGCTTGACGGGCATATTCAAACAGAAAGCGTACCTGTACAGCAGATGTGAAACATACAGCATCGATTTGTTCAGCACTCAGTTCCTGGCACACTTGTTCGACCGCTTCAGCTGATGGCGCGATATGGCGGTACGGAAGAAGATACGTGACCGATGCGCCTTTCTCTGCAAAAAAACGCGCCAGTGCCGGAGCTGTTTCCCCATGAAGCTGAATCACCACTCGCTGACCTGTAAAATCAAACGATTCCAGTGCCCGAACTAGCCCTCTTGTCGTACCGTCATCATCAACTGCGACAGGTTTGATGTCGAGCTTTTTTAAAGCGGCGTATGTTTTATAACCACGAGCCGCTACGTTTGCTTGTTGGAGTAAACGTATAAACGGAGCATGAAGATCGCATTCTTCCGCGAGTCGAACAAGGGCATCAAGCCCCATGCCTGTCGTAAAAATCGCCCAGTCAACGCCTTCTGTTATGAGATTTTTTAGCTCATTTTTGCTCTCTTCTTCTGCTAAAAATACCGTGCCCTGCAAGGAGCGGACAAGCGGAATGCCTCCTTGCTTCTCAATAAGCGCTCCCCATTCTTCTGTCTTGCGCGAAGCGCCTGTCGCAATCTTTTTTCCTGCCAGTACTTTTTCCATCTCAATACTCCCTCTCTGCTGATCGAATATGTATAATGGCTCGTTCTCATCATAAGCTTAGACTTTTAGTGTATTATTTTTGGCAATTTTGAGCAATAGAGCCATCTGTACTTTATGCCCGACAAATCTCATGAATGGGCACGCTTCTTGCCAGTTACACTCATAAGATGTGATTGTATACGGATACGAAGGGGAGGAGAAGCGATGATTCAAATTTTAGATTCATCCGTAACGAGCAGAACAAGGAAACCGGAATGGCTGCTTGACTATGACCAGCTGCGTATCATGGAGTATCTGGCACGAAGTCCGGATGTATATACGTATCCATCTCTTGACCAGTTAAAATTCGAAAGCAAGCTGCGGAGCAACATTGTCGCAGCCGCCAAAAAGTTGGACCGGAGTGGCACACAGTTTGCCGTATTTAAAGATTCCAGGTGCAATCCTCGCTACTGGACGCTCACTGACGAGGGCGGGTTTCGCTTGAACAAAGATGTGGAACCATCTGAGGCGATACGAGATATTTTTATCAATGGCGATATGTATGCGTTTGAATGCGCAACCGCCGTTGTAATCGTTTATTACAAGGGGGTTCTCGAATCCATTGGCAGCGAGAATTTTAATCGTCTGTTCCCGTCGATTCTCCTGTTTGATGGCGTTTATGACGAGAAACTAGGAATAACTTGGAGTGAAAACGTGGAGTATCTACCTGGAGATGTTCAGTATTTCAAAAATCCTGAATACAATCCGAAAACTCCTGAATGGCAGGGAGAAAACGTTGTGCTGCTAGAAAACCACCTTTACTTCGCTTATGGAATCGGTATCACAACCAAAAAACAAATCATCGCGCATTTAAATAAAGAACGCATACCAGGTGCAACAACATCTGCCTATCTCCTCGATAAAGCAGCTCGCCCTGACTTTGCGTATTTGTCGCAGTATGATAAGAAGAGTAATCCTCTCGCAGAGCGTACAGTTTCAGAGCGTTCTTTTACCATTGCACACATCGGTACAACGCTCTATGTCTGTAGATGAGGTGCTGCGCTTGGTGGAGAAATAAATTAAACCGTCTCGTTCCAGACGGTTTAATTTATTGAGATGCATTCTTATATGTACTGGGATTAATATTATTACTTGCCTGTGGTATACGTCTTAACTGTGGGAGATGTATAAGCTTTAAATTTCTCAAGTAAACGTTCTGGATTAGAATCAACTAGAGCCATTGAACGATACTTGTCCTGGAGAAATTGCTGCTCATTCATATGATCGAAAAAGGAAATGATCAGATCATAGTAGTGATTAATGTTCAAAATGCCACAAGGTTTTTGGTGTAATCCTAATTGCGCCCACGTAAAAACTTCGAAAAATTCTTCTAACGTTCCTGGTCCTCCAGGTAGGGCAATAAATCCATCCGCTAAGTCTACCATTTTATGTTTTCGCTCGTGCATCGAATTTACAACAATGAGTTCCGTTAAATTACGATGTGAAATTTCTCGTTCTTCTAACAGTGTTGGGATCACTCCAATGACCTGTCCTCCTGATTCCAAGACAGTATCTGCAAGTGTACCCATAATGCCCACACTTGCTCCACCATATACAAGTGTGATGCCTTGCTTTGCTAATTCTTTACCGAGTAGAATCGCTCCTTCTTTATATGCTTCCGAAGCTCCGTTACTTGAACCGCAAAAAACAGCTAATCGTTTCATAGTTATAGATGTCCCCTCGCTATAAACTTTATAGAACTACCTTTACAAGTATAAAGAAAATTATGTTACAGTAAAAGAGAACAGGTAGGAGGAATACATAATGGATGTTAATGAATTTCAAAAATGGGTGAAAGAATATTACGAAATAAGAGGATGGTCAGAACTTGATATCTTTATTCGTATTGGATTTCTAGCTGAAGAAACTGGAGAAGTAGCTCGGGCAATCAGGGCATTAGAGATTGGACGGGATAGACCTGATGAATACATAGGCTCGCCTTCCGAACTAAAGCAAGAGCTTGTTGAGGAATTAGGCGATGTTTTAGGCAATATTATTGTAATTGCCAATAAATACGACATCCATCTTGAAGATATTTTTAAATCGCACCAAATGAAATTAGATAAGCGTTATTCTTCGATCGAAAAATAAATACAGGGGAACACATAGTATACATGACTGCCTACTACGTGTTCCCCTGTAGTTTTTAGAGTCCTTTACGATTATTCCCACATATCATTCGTAAGATCCTGGATGTACTTCTTTCTTTTTTTCGTTCCTTCCAGATCAATATAGCTTCTTCCCTCTTCAAAAATAACTACATCCCCTGCTTTAACGTGTTTGGGAAGCTGATCTACTTCTATATCAATCATACTTTTATCCGCTTTCTCACAAACTGCGACCTTTCCTTCAATTCGATCAATGATGACCTTCATATAAACCTCCTTATTGTGGCGCAAGAGACGGCACTTTAGTAAACATAATATTTTTACCGTCACTCGTAGAAAGGATCGTGCCTAGTTCATCCGTTCGGTAAATCTTAATACCATTTGCTTGTAATCGCTTGATAATTTCAGCTTTCGGATGTCCATATTTATTCCCTTTCCCAGCCGAAATGACCGCATACTCTGGTTGAACAGCCGATAAAAACGCCTGGCTAGTAGACGTATTGGCTCCGTGGTGCCCGACCTTCAGAACATTGGAGCGGATATTTTGACCTGCGGCGATCATATCTTTTTCTGATTTAACCGGTGCATCTCCAGTAAACAAAAAGGAATTGTCCCCATACGTTACTTTTACTACGGCGCTCCATGCATTCAGATCATCGCCATATGACTTCACAGGAGCGACAAATACAGCATCCGCTCCACTTAGACCGAGCGATACCCCTGCCTTTGCTTCTTTCAGCTTCAATCCTTTTCGTTTTACTGCTTTCACAAAATCTTCGTATGTAATGGTCGTATGCGTAACTTTTGGCGTGTAGACAGCGTGTACTTTCATGTTATCAATCACCGTATCCAATCCGCCTATGTGATCAGCATCAGGATGAGTGCCAATAACGGCATCAAGCGTATCAATATGTAACGCTTGAAGATAACGAACCACTTGCTCCCCCTTGTCGTTATTTCCTCCATCTATCAAAACATTTTCGCCTTTATTTGTTCGAATGAGGATGCTATCTCCCTGACCTACATCAAAATAATAAACGTTCAAGTTCCCGGTAGTTGAAACTTCTTGCGACGTTTGTTGCGTTCCTTCACATCCTACTAGCCCCAAAATGAGGAACAAAGTTAAGCCAAGCTTCATGAGTCTATTTTTCATCTGCTATTCTTCCCCTATGTTCTTTTATGTTTCGGATTGTTTCTTCTCCATAATCTTACCTCATTTTCCTGGAAAGAGTGAAAAAACCAGGCTACATGTTATCGTAACCTGGCTTTCTCCCTTTAGCTTGCTATTCTTTTCTCAGAAGCAGTTTCTTTCTCCTCCTGTAGAAAACGTCTTGTTTCCATGACAATGACCCCGCTTAATCCAATCAATCCGATTAAGTTCGGAATTGCCATCAATCCATTCGCAATATCAGCGAATGTCCACACCATCCCAAGTTTTAAATTCGCGCCCACCGTAATCATGACCACAAAAATATACCGATAATAGCGAACAGCTTTTGGACCGAACAAATACTGGACACACTTCTCTCCATAATAAGACCAGCCAAGCATCGTAGAATACGCAAACAACACGATGGCAATGCCAAGAATCATACCGCCTGTACTGCCGAATACAGATTGAAACGCGAGTGTTGTTGCTTCTACCCCTGTTTTACCTGAATCCCAGGCACCGGTAGTAATTAATACGAGAGATGTAATAGTGCATATGACAAACGTATCAAGAAACGTTCCTGTCATTGATACAAGTGCTTGCTTGGCCGGCACATCCGTTCTTGCGGCTGCGGCTGCAATCGGTGCACTTCCGAGTCCGGCTTCATTGGCAAATACACCACGTGCCACCCCGATTTGGATCGCGGCGGCCACACCTGCCCCAACAAATCCACCGACAGCTGCTGTACCGTTAAAAGCTCCAGAGAAAATAAGTCCAAACGCTGTTGGAATTTGATCAATATGATAAAAAATAATAATTAACCCGGCAATCACATAAAACAGAGCTTTTACCGGAACGAAATAGCCAGTTACTCTCCCGATTTTCTTAACCCCGCCCAGAATAACGAGCGCCGTAAATATAGACATCAGGATGCCGCTTGCAAGCGGAGGGATCGAAAAGTTAATTCGCATCGCCTCTGCAACCGAGTTGCTTTGTACCATGTTCCCAATCCCGAAAGAAGCAGTAGCACCAAAAATCGCGAATAAGACAGCCAGCCATTTTTTCTTGAGGCCGTACTCCAGATAATACATCGGACCGCCAGAGTATTCCCCGTTTTCCCCTTTAATTCGATATTTTACCGCAAGAATGGCCTCGGAATATTTCGTAGCCATCCCGAACAAAGCCGTCATCCACATCCAAAATACCGCACCCGGGCCACCAATCGATACGGCTGTAGCAACCCCGGCGATGTTCCCCGTCCCAATCGTTGCAGCCATGGCGGTCATCAGTGCCTGAAAGTGACTGATGTCCCCAGCCGTAGACCCGTCCTGTGATTTCCCAAACGCCAGCTTATGGGCGGCCCATAGCTTGACGAATTGCAGTCCGCGCAAACGCACAGTAAGCAGGATGCCTGTGCCTACCAGAAGTACCAGTGTAGGCAATCCCCATACGTAATGATTAATTACTTCTAAAGCTTTACTTACCGTCTCCATCTCCATTCCCCTTTACAGAAAAAATAAAAAACCATTTCATTCATATGAAATGGTCTCTGGAGATACAAGGGATAGAAAAATAAACCGATTCGGCATCGGTTTTTCCTGTCGCTTGTCTCTGTCCTTTTACCTGAGAGATTATCTGCTATGGCGCAGATTTGCTCCTTCGGTGCTCTGTATCCTCCACGCCACTTGCGGGGCAGGAGGGAGTCTCTCCAGAGATTCGTCCCCATGCAGTTCTACTTGTTATCCAAGACCTGAGAGTTTCAAAGCTGTCCGACCAGCTTCTTGCCCCATCGGTAGATCAATTGATCTTCTCCTGTATGGTTCATCCGAATGCTATATGATTAATAAAGAATAGTATAGACACTGATAAAGAAATAAATCAAGATGTATTTTATATTCTTGCTCGATTTCGTTAAAAATGATAAAATAATTACATAATTTAATGCATGGACCTCGGAGGAGCCTGTCAAACACGGGATTGTTCTATTCTTTTTTAGAGCCTGTGTTTCACAGGCTTTTTTTGTGTTTTTTTAGCTTACTTTCACAAACTATAACTGAAAGGTGGAAAACGAATGCTTATTTTAACATTAGCACTTATTTTAATCGCTTCCAAAATCGCCGGAGATGTAAGTGTACGGCTTGGCCAACCGTCTGTATTAGGGAAGTTAGTCATCGGAATTGTGTTAGGGCCCGCTGTGTTAGGCTGGATACACGATACGGAAATACTGCATGAGATAAGCCAGATCGGCGTAATCTTACTTATGTTTATCGCTGGATTGGAAACCGATGTAGAGGAATTTAAGCGATCTGGCAAAGCATCGACGTATGTTGGAATGGCAGGGATTCTGCTGCCACTTGGGGCGGGTTATCTTGCAGGGTTATTTATGAACTATTCTTCTTTACAAGCTCTGTTTCTTGGATTATTGTTATCTGCTACTAGTGTAAGCATTTCCGTTCAAGCACTGAAGGAAATGGGGAAATTGAATACCAAAGAAGGGGTGACAATTCTCGGGGCAGCTGTAATTGATGATATTGTCGTGATTATTGCGCTGGCTTTCCTGATGAGCCTGGCGGGTGGCGAAGTCAGTCTGAGCATGATTATTGGCAAAAAGGTCGCATTCTTTGCCATTGCGATTCTCGCAGGCTGGAAGATCGTGCCGTGGGTGCTGAAGAAGTTTGCTCCGCTGCGCGTGACGGAATCGGTTGTGTCGGCAGGGTTAATCATTTGCTTTACGTTTGCCTATATGGCGGAATATGCAGGTGTTGCCGCAATTATTGGAGCTTACATTGCCGGGGTTGCCATTAGTGTAACAGACTACAAGCATGAAGTTTTTGAGAAAGTGGAGACGATTAGTTATTCGATTTTTGTCCCTGTGTTTTTTACGTCGATTGGCATTGCAGTGGAATTCAATGGCCTTGGGAATCAGATTGGACTTATCGTAGGGTTAAGTGTACTGGCGATTGTGACAAAGCTATTGGGTGGAGCGCTTGGGGCCAGATTGGGTGGTTTTCACTGGCGAAGTTCAATGGGAATTGGGTCCGCGATGGTATCACGCGGTGAGGTGGCATTAATTATCGCAGGGATCGGACTGGAAGCAAACCTTTTAAATACGGAGTTGTTTTCGATTCTCGTGGTCGTTGTGTTGATTACAACGATTGTGACCCCTCCAATGATGAAGTTGTTTTTCGCAGATAAAATGGGTCAGGAACAGCAGTCTTTTGACTAGTTCTACACTAATAACAAAGGACGGCTATGTGCCGTCCTTTGATTCATTAAATTTCCGTTTATCGTACATCAAGTAACTAGTAGCTCTTCACAAAGCTTAATCCTACTCCGATGAGATAAGGAACAAGCCAGAGACCCCAGACTGATAAGCTAAAGGCATGGAATCGAGTGATTCGTTCTTTGTTTTTTGTGAAGTAAACAACTGTAGCCCACAAAGCGTGAATCAGCATTAAGACAAGGGCTGTCATTCCGGTCACTGCATGCAAGTTCAGAGAATGAGCGGTGCTTAACTTTTCCATAAATGTTGTACCAAGTGTATCAAATACTAAGCCACCCCAGAAAAAGATAAGATGTTTTCCTTTTAGCTGTCCGGCTCTCCGTTCACTCCACACACCGATTGTATACAAAACTAACGCCACATTAATAAAAATAACCGCAAATGCTAACATGTTTTCCTCTCCTATTCATCATCTTTGTTGATAAAGGATATCTGATTGAGATCATTATAAGCTCTCAATATGAATGGAAGATGAACGGCGTATGGTGGATGCCAAACACTTTTGAACCTATTTTGGGACATGACTTCATACTCCAAACAGGTCATTTTGGTGATTCACCGTGTAAAGTAACTGAGCTTGACCCTCCGAACCGTGTCGGTTTTGATTGGGGTAAAGATTGGCATCTTACTTTTGAATTGAAAAAGTTGGAAGATAGAAAAACAGAGTTCACACTGATCCATTCTGGCTGGGATGCGGAAAAAGTCACAGAGTTTGGACAACCTCACTCGGTTGTTCGTGGCATTATGGATGGCGGATGGGAAAAAATCGTCAAAGAGAATCTTCCCGCATATATCGAGGCTTAAATTGCTTGCATCTCCGTCCAAGCACGATGTATTTCAAGCAATCGCTGACCCTACTCGTAGAAAGCTGTTAAAATTGCTCGTTGACAAGGAAATGCCGATTACTGCAATTACGGAATACTTCCCGATAACTCGTACTGCTGTTAATAAGCATTTGCATGTTCTTTCCGATGCAGGTCTTGTCAGTAGTCAGAAGGTTGGACGGGAAACTCGGTATAGACTTCAGCCAGAACCCCTTGTCGAACTAAAACAATGGCTTTCTTTTTTTGAACAATATTGGGATGACAAGATGTCTGCTCTTAAAGAATTTGTAGAGACTGATAACGATTAGTGGTTATAAAACCGAGATGGGCGGGTTAGCGCTCTCGGTTTTTTTATTTTGTTGATGATAGTGATTTTTTTGGTGTTTGATAGGTTTTTATACGCAGTATTTTAAAACTATAGTTACTTAACTAGATGAGGTATCGCCATATGCCCATCAAGCTAAAAGGATAAAATTCTAAAAGGCCGGTAATGTTAGGGGTCACGAAACGAAAAAATCGTACGTTAAGGAAGAAATGAAAAGCCGGATTCCATTTTACAAGGAATTCCGGCCTTCTCCATGTCAGCGTCTTATTGCACTAACGATACCCGTTACTTATATAAAACGTACAATTACTTAAGCTCAATCAAGTAAAGAGGATTACCATCAGGGTCACTGAAGTGTGCGAGTCGGGCTGTATTTTCTTCCATAAAATGTTGAAATTCAACACCACGGGATTTCAGTATCTCGATTGCTAACTCTAATTTTTGTACTTCAAATCCAATAGACATGCTCCCTGATTTCCCCTGTTGTGAACTTTGTTCTCCGGCAGGATATAGTAGCGAAATTGTCAATCCCGGTGCTTCGACCACCGCCAAATGCCCTTCCACTTGGTGTGTCAGCTTTAATCCAAGGGTTTCGACGTAAAATTGTACTGCTTTTTTAAAATCTGCTACCATGACACTTACATTGCCACTCTTGAACATTGTATATTTCCTCCGTTTTTCAATCTTATTTTTAATTATATTCAATATTAGTTTTGGCTCTACACCAAAGTCTGTTCTTGACACATGTTAATAGGAAATAATGACATTTTGAAGATGATGCACCAGCGGTTTTTCTCAATGAATCCAAGTCTTCAAGGCATGCAATATGAACAGCATAATCTTCATTGTCTTGTCAAGAATATGTTTTGGTGTAGAGCCAAAAAACACTCCCATTAAGAGAGTGTCGAATATGGTATAATCTTGTCATTGTACATAGATACGGCTCTCTCAAGGGTGTTGGCTCATCCCCTAATGAAAGGGGGTGAGGCCCATGACAGTATATGAAGCATTATCTTTGATGATTGGTGGTGGCATGCTTGTCGCTACGATCTTCATTGCAGTATTTACGGCTATTACTGTCATGAATAAAGAAAAATAGACACCCTTGAGTGTTTGGGAGAACAACAGGGAGTCTATTTTCTGTAACTAATCCATATTGAGCCGCCCATTTAGAGGGAAGGTCTATTGTACATGACCGCTTTGGTGTTACCAGCACCAGGCGGTCTTTTTTAGTTTACACAAATTTGATGACTTAATTACTTCGGAAATGAAGAAGTTTCTTTTCGTTTATTATACATTATATTTTTGATTTATATCAAAATACAAATGAAATTTAAAAATAATTGCAGGAAGTACTTTATATGAAAATTCATGGGAACGTATTCAATACGAAGTACATATAACTAAATACGACGGTTAGCGAAATAATATAGTTGTATGGCGACTTTACAATTTTGAAGCTATATTTACCTAGAATCCAAAAAACAGCATCTTCTGTCTTGTAGCCCAAGAAAATGATAATAACCAGGAAAAGAAAAAATACCGTCCATTCGTAATTATGAGTAATTAACTTGGTTAAAGTCATAACTAGAGGAAGGAAAATACAGGTATGGAGTAATCGACCGAGAGTGTCCTTCCTAATCTCATCTTTCTCTTTGGTAGTTTTACGCCACTTTTTTATTGTGTGGATCACTTCACCGCCTCCTATCCATTTCCCTAATCAAAGACGCCAAATATATACAACCATGTAAGAAGTATGGAAATAGTTGCTAAAAAGTAATATGGTTGTTTAATTATCTTTAGACCGAGTCTTCCTGAAAAACGCAAGGCAAGCTCGCTTATGATGGCATTAAAAATGAAAAAGACCATAATAAAAATAATCTTCCATTCGACCTGCCCATAACCATAACGACTTTGAAGAAATTTTATAAATAGTAGCGTTACTGGTATACCTATCAGCGGCTCCATTAGACTAGCCAGTGTAGTCTTTCTCGCTCTTTCTTGTCTCTTTGAATACCATTGTTTTAGCTCTTTAAACAACCGCTCCCCTCCTATGCCATAGTTAGTTTTTTGTCGTACCCAAAACGATATATCTGAAATACGCTTTAGCAGTACCACCATCTGAGGTTGCAATTGTAACTTTACCGTTACCGTCACATAAATCTCGTCCTAATTCTGATTGTAAAAAATGAAGTGTAGCATTTTTACCTGGTTGCAAATCTTCTTCATGAACCAATTTTCCAGATGCGGTATAGGTTTTATACGTAAACTCTCTATTTCCTACATTTTTAATATAAGCTCGTCCATCATATTTAAAGTTACCGTAATGTGAATATTCAACACTACCTATGCCGCCGACTGCTTGTGATGCAGAAATATAATTATCTTGTGTAATGTTAGATACGGTTTTCCTGCCATTTGAGCTACTGTCTTCTGACATTGAGTCTACTTTGTGCAGTGTAGCTTCACTAGTTGTAACTTGTTTTTCTGGTCCTTGTGTATGTATAATTTCTTTTTGATCGCAGCCGGTAAAAAACGACATACATACTAAGCTAAATAAGAGCATGTATTTTTTCATTCCGCCCCTTCTCATCCCTTTATTTTACATTATATCACTTATATTACAATTATCATTTCCATACTTTTTCAAATAACCGAGTAAGCGGATGCCTGAAAAAGCATAGAAAGGTACTCCCTTCCTGTCTATAGAATTACAGGAATAGGAAGGGAATAAAACTATGCGTGTAACAAGAGCCTACTGTAACTTATTTAAAATGCCTGTGACAATCACTTATGAACCAGCATTTTATCAGACAATGAATCAACGCACGCCAGACGAACTCGAAGGGGATAGCGAGTGTTCAGGTCGCGGCATCGACAATCAAGAAGAATGCAGAAGTTGTCGCGCGTTCGAACCGAATGGCAACGCAAATTTTAAAGTTAAATGACCAATGCAGAGAGTGGCGAACACCAAGATCATTTCTAACAAGTGTTTTTTCGATAGAACTTTCATTACAGAGCAGAAACAGAGGAAATTTTCCTGAAAGCTCGTTCCGTCGCTTCTGAACTTGGTTTCCAATTAGAAGAAGCTTCTGTTGGCGGGGGAAGCGACGGAAATTTCACCGCTGCACTGGGCATCCCTACGTTAGATGGGCTTGGTGCTGAAGGCAAAGGACTTCATGCGGAACATGAGCACATCCTTATTGATTCCCTGCCAAAACGGGCAGCGTTATTTGCAAATTTATTATTGAGACTATAATGATATAAGCAAAAGCCGATTTTTCCTACGCTAAGGAAGAATCGGCTTTTGCTTATATCATTTGCGCATTATTTAATTATAAAGGATACAATCCCTAAAATTATACACAGGATACCACCCAATAATTGCCCTAGTCCAGAAGCCTCCCCAAGCAGGAATAAATTAAAAATATTTTTTCTTGTTTGTGTCTTTCCTACGAGTGCATCATCCGTTTTCATTCTATAGATACCCCATAATACTAAGACCACTCCAAAAAGTATAATAAATAATTTTAAAGCCATGTCTTTACCTCCGTCTAGTAGTTCTATGTTGAATTAATCATCTTGCTCAAATATAAAAACCTCTTCAATTGATAAGTTAAAAACTGAAGATATTCTATATGCGAGTAAAACAGATGGATTATACTGCTGTTTTTCTAAAGAAATAATGGTTCTTGAAGATACACATACTTTATCAGCTAGTTCTTGTTGTGTGATACCAAGTTTTAAACGTAGCTCTTTTATTCTATTTTTCATAGCCCGCTCCTAATTAAAGAACGTGATTATAGTATTTCTTAGCTAATACGCTGATCATTGAGGAAAATAGTAGCATGATAAATAAAGCAGTGTTTGTTGGAATTGCAATCCACTTTGAAAGAAACATCATAAGGAAAATCGCGATCATTAAAATTTTCAAGGTAACGTGCGCAGCTTTTCCTTCTATTACGTCATCTCTTTCATCATACTCTTTTGACAGCTCTCTTTCTAACTGCTTGCGATTGATATTGTATTTAACATGGGAAGTTATCGCGAAAACTAAAAATATTGCTCCTACGGATAACTTTATGACACCAGAATAAAATCCCTCTGTAGTACTTTCAAAAATCCCCATTGTAAGAATGGCTAATGAGACTAAATAAAGCTCTGTCAATCTATTTTTCAAATAAATCACCCCCAATATAGCACCATGTGAGGTTTGTTCCGTATGAAGTTTATTTCACATGAAGTTAACTTCATATTAGACTGTGTTAAAAAGGATGTCAATGGTTAATTTATGGTTAATTTATCCTTAAAAAAATTACCAATATACATAAAAAAGATGACCCCGAACCAATATCGGAGTCATCTTCTTCGTGCATACATTTTCACAACGCCAAAAAAATGTGAATTTCTCCATCTAATTTATGTTCCTCCTCTGCAAACTATTTTTGCACTTCCACCCGTAGCCCATCTGGAAAAATAAGCACATAGGAGCCAAAATCAAGTGCCTGTTTGCAGCAACGGCTCGTAAGCTTCTTGCGGTTTTTCTTTTCGAGCCCAGTGAATGTACCACAAGCCGAGCAGTACGTTTCATAGCCTTCTTGCATCGCCAATGCGTATAAAGGAGCACCAATCCGCCTGCATTCTTCTTTAAAAGCAACGTCTTCATCCCGAAACGGCTTACCTTCGATAAACAAATGATAATGAGCCAGCTCATGTTTCAATGTACCAATCACATGCCGGGCACCAAACTGGTTGTACTGCCACATACTCTGAATAATACGCAGCGGTTTATGGGCTCGCGGATCAAACATGAAATAACCGGCCGCATTTTTCAACGATTTATCCCACTCAATCGGGATTTTGCATGGACGTCCATAGTAGGTAAGACTAAGCTGATTGCCGATCTGGGCCAGTTCTTTGTGATCGCTTGTATCAATCGTCTGTCTCGTTACGAGTCGTTTGAGCCGATTGATGTTTTCGAACGCTTCCTCGTACGAAAGCTGAGCTAACAAATCCGGCTTCTCCCCCGCTTCAAGAATAAGAGAGTATAAGTATTTCATCATAAGTGCAGTAGGTTTCATATCGCTCATGCTTATCATTGTAGAAGACTGATGTAATTCTCGCAACAGATTTACGGTGTATGGTATAATCGGAAAACGCAAGTAATCCAACTGAAATGGAGATATCCATGTTACCATTTGAAGAAAAGCTCGCAGTTATCGAATCATTCCCCGAATTACAACGGAAAAACGTCTCGCTCGGACGAGTGAATTTTCATTATGAGGAAAGCTCGTTTGACAAAAAAATCGTCGTATATCATCTGCATCCGAATGGAAATGGATTTGTTTACACCGGGCATCTACCTGGCTATGACTCAGATGATCGAGGCTTAACGAATATTCGGGACTATTCAGCAGATGACCTCCGCTCCTTGATTCACTCATCCATTGACTCCTTATCTTCGGATGGGAAATCATCCGCTACGGGAGATGGACAAGAAGAACGCTGGCTAGGGCCAGATAACCACACACTTGTGCTTATATATGAGAACGAACTGTGGAATGTATACACCGGATTGAATCTGGAAGCTTCTTTTGAGTCCTATGAAGAAGCAAAAGAGTATATGCAGGAAGAAGGCTTTCACCGCCTGTAGACAATAAAAAATCCACCTGTTAGGAAAAATGGTGCAGGCTGTATCAGCCTCATTTCCAAGCAGGTGGATTTTTGTTATCATTATACGGTTTTCTGCATGAGCTGCAGCAACTTATCGGACGTATACGAAATCGTATCAAAAGTTGCTTTCATTTCTTCCGATGTTGCCGCATTCTCTTGCGCATGGGCAGCAATTCGCTGAATGGATTCATTTATATATGTGATAGAATCAATGTAGTTTCAGAATAGGTTTGTGTAATATCCAAAGTAAAAAAGGAGAATGTAAACAATTTGAATAAGGAGTCACAGCTATGAACACAACGAATACGATTATTCGCTTTGAACATGTTACGAAGCAATATGATGAAGACGCACCGGTGCTTGATAATGTCAGTTTTGAAATTGAGCGCGGGAAGTTTTACACACTCCTCGGCCCTTCCGGCTGCGGAAAAACGACGATTCTCCGACTGATTGCTGGTTTTACCGAACCATCACACGGAAACATTTATTTTAACGGCACGGTGATCAATCACGTTCCAGCCAATGAGCGCCAGGTAAATACCGTCTTTCAGGACTATGCTCTTTTCCCACATCTAAACGTCTTTGAAAATGTGGCGTTCGGTCTGCGCATTAAGAAGATGAAAGAAGCTGCGATTCAGGCGAAAGTAAAAGAAGCGCTTCGTTTCGTTAACCTGGACGGCTATGAAAAACGGGAAATTAGCGAAATGTCCGGTGGGCAGCGGCAGCGGGTTGCGATTGCCCGGGCGATTGTAAACGAACCGGAAGTTATTCTGCTTGATGAGCCACTGTCTGCACTCGACTTGAAGCTGCGCACCGAGATGCAATATGAGCTGCGCGAGTTACAGCAGCGCCTTGGCATTACGTTTATTTTTGTTACACACGATCAAGAAGAAGCCCTTGCGATGTCGGATGAGATTTTTGTGCTGAACCAAGGGAAAATCCAGCAAAGCGGTACACCAACCGATATTTATGATGAGCCGATCAACCGCTTTGTCGCTGATTTTATTGGGGAATCGAATATTGTTCCGGGTAAAATGATTGCAGATTTCCGGGTGCAATTCGGTGGGCAGCAGTTCGACTGTGTGGATCAAGGCTTCAATCAGGATGAACCGATTGAAATCGTGATTCGTCCGGAAGATTTAGAAATTACAATGCGTGAGAACGGAAAGCTTCAAGTGCGTGTCGACTCCCAGCTGTTCCGAGGTGTTCACTACGAGATTTGTTGCTACGATGAAGGCGGCAATGAATGGCTCGTCCACTCCACCCGTCAGGCCGTTGTCGGTGATACGATCGGTCTCTACTTCGATCCAGAAGCTATCCACGTTATGCGTTTCGGGGAAACAGAAGAAGAATTCGATAAACGTCTTGAATCGTACGATGAGGCTCATCATGCAAAATAGAATTCGCAACGTGTATCTCGCTCCGTATTTGCTGTGGATCGTGCTGTTTGTCATTGCTCCCCTTCTGCTTGTCCTCTACTATTCGTTTTTTGACATTGAGGGGCATTTTACGCTGGAGAATTACGAGAAGTTTTTTACACCTGTTTATTTAAAAATGACACTTAGCTCGTTCTGGTATGCGTTTCTCATTACGGCATTCTCGCTTCTGATTGCCTATCCGACCGCATATTTCCTGACGAAGACGAAGCATAAGCAGCTGTGGCTTCTGCTTATTATTTTACCGACATGGATTAACTTGCTCCTTAAGACATACGCATTTCTCGGGATTTTCGGTACATACGGAACGGCGAACGCACTTTTAGAAGTGCTTGGCATCGGCAAAAAACAAATCTTGTTTACCGATTTTAGTTTTTTATTTGTGTCGGTCTATATTTTTATTCCTTTTATGATTCTACCGATTTTTAATGCTCTGGAGAAGCTGAATCCATCGTTTGTAGACGCGGCCCGCGATCTCGGTGCATCTTCCTGGACAACGTTTCGCCGGGTGATTTTTCCACTGACGCTTGACGGTGTAAAGTCAGGCTGCCAGGCAGTATTTATTCCGGCGCTGTCGCTCTTTATGATTACTCGTCTTGTTGCGGGCAACCGGGTCATTACGCTCGGGACCGCCATCGAGCAGCACTTCCTGGTAACACAAGACTGGGGAATGGGTGCAACCATTGCAGTGTTTCTCATACTTGCCATGGTTATTATTATGATCGCAACTGGAAAGCGGAAGTGAGGGCGGGTCGATGATGAAGCTAAAACGAAATCTATCAAATTTGTATTTATGTATCGTATTTGTCATTTTGTATGCACCGATCTTTTATTTGACATATTATTCGTTTAACAGCGGCGGGTCGATGCATGAGTTTGAAAACTTTACGCTGAAATGGTACACGGAAGTATTCCACGATACACGATTGCTCATTATTGTACTGAATACACTTGTGATCGCCCTTCTCTCCGCAGCAATCTCGACGATACTTGGGGTAGCCGGAGCGTTGGCCATTCATCATGTCAGGCGGCATCAGACAAAGAACTTGCTTCTCTCTCTGAATAATGTACTTATTGTAAGCCCGGATATTATTATTGGTGCGTCGTTCCTCATTCTATTTACAATTGCGGGTATTAAGCTTGGCTTTACGTCCGTATTGCTCTCACATATTGCATTTAGCGTGCCGATTGTCGTCATTATGGTACTGCCGAAGCTACAGGATATGAGTCCAACACTGATCGATGCAGCCCGTGATCTTGGTGCAAGCCAGTGGGATGTGTTAACCAAAGTAGTACTTCCGTTCATTACACCGGGAATTTTCGCTGGATTTTTTATGGCGTTAACGTATTCACTTGATGATTTTGCGGTTACATTCTTTGTCACCGGGAATGGATTCTCGACGCTATCAGTTGAGATTTATTCCCGGGCACGCCAGGGCATCGCTCTTAACATTAACGCGCTGTCCACGCTTATTTTCCTGTTTACAATTGTACTGGTCATCGGCTATTACTTCATTACTAAGCGGAGCAACAGTCGAGCGAAGGGAGCGGGATTACGTCCATGAAGCAGCTAACACGTATGTTTATCCTTTTGTTTGCCGTTGCATTTGCCCTGATGTTTATAACATCTCGCCTCAATTCAACCCAGGGCTACACCGGGGCCAATACGCTGACGGTGTATAACTGGGGCGATTATATCGATCCAGAACTCATAACAGAATTTGAGAAAGAAACCGGGATTAAAGTCATCTATCAGACGTTTGATTCAAATGAAGCGATGATCACGAAAATCGCCCAGGGCGGTACGACGTTCGATATCGCCGTTCCGTCTGAATATACGATCAGCAAGATGAAGGAAGAAAAGCTTCTCCTTCCGATCGATCACACTAAAATTCCGAATCTGAAAAATATTAACCCGCGCTTCCTTAATTTATCGTTCGATAAGAATAATGAATACTCCGTCCCCTACTTCTGGGGAACGGTTGGGATTGTATACAATCCCAAGATGCTCGGGGGTAAAAAGATTACGAAGTGGAACGACTTATGGAGTCCGGATTTACGCAACCAGATTTTGCTTGTAGACGGTGCGCGTGAAGTGATGGGCATGGGACTAAATAGCCTGCACTACTCCTTAAATGACACGAATGAGGCACATCTTCAGGAAGCGAAGCAGAAGCTGACGACTCTGATGCCGAACGTAAAAGCGATTGTCGGAGATGAGATTAAGATGCTACTTGCGAACGAAGAAGCAGCTGTCGGTGTTGTGTGGTCCGGAGACGCACATGAAATTATGGGCCAGAATAAAAAGCTCGATTACGTTGTGCCAGAGGAAGGCTCAAACTTGTGGTTTGATAACATGGTCATTCCGAAAACGGCCAAAAACATTGACGGTGCTCATAAATTCATTAACTTCATGCTTGATCCGAAGCATGCCGCACAAAACGCTAAGTATGTTGGCTATTCGACACCAAATGAAAAAGCATTAGCCTTCTTACCAAAAGATATCGCGGGAGATGAACGATTCTATCCAGCTACGAACGTAACGGAAAAGCTCGAAGTATATGAAAACCTTGGCAAGCGGATGCTCGCCCATTATAATGAGCTGTTCCTAGAGTTTAAGATGCATACGAAATAAAGATTTGAGGGGAACCATACACTTTGTACGGTTCCCCTCTTCTGTGTTAATTGGTCGCCAACCATGCTGTATCTTCTCATTTACGATTTTTTCAAGGCTTTGCATTCATCATTTTCTAGTATAATCTCAATGTTTTTCACGCCCTCTTCTTCGATGAGGAGATCCGCGATGCGGTCTTCAATCTCCTGCTGGATGATCCGGCGCAGTGGACGAGCACCGAATGCAGGATGATAGCCGCGATCTGCTAACAGCTTCTTCACTTCTTCTGCAACCGTGACGGTAATCCCCTGCTCATGCAGCTCACTTACGCTATCTGCGAGCATCAAATCCACAATCTGCAGGAGATCCTGTTTCTCTAGTTGATTAAAGGAAACAACGGCATCAAAGCGGTTTAAGAACTCCGGTTTAAAGTACGCGGTAAGTGAGTCCGTAACATTCACGGGTTCCACAGTGCTGTCAGTATCAAATCCAACCGTAATTTTCCGCTCGGCCACCCCAGCATTGCTTGTAGCAATCACAACCGTGTCTTTAAAATTTACGGTACGACCCTGGCTATCGGTCAGACGTCCATCCTCCAGAATTTGTAGGAACAAATTTAACACGTCAGGATGCGCTTTTTCAATCTCGTCAAGCAAAATGATGCTGTACGGATTGCGGCGCACGCGTTCAGTCAATTGCCCCGCTTCTTCATGTCCGACATAGCCTGGAGGTGAGCCGATCAGTTTGGAAACGGAATGCTTCTCCATGTATTCGCTCATATCGAGGCGAATCATTGATTCTTTCGTGCCAAGTAGTTCTTCGGCAAGCACGCGGGTAAGTTCGGTTTTGCCGACGCCTGTCGGGCCGACAAACAGGAACGAAGCGATTGGCCGATTTTTCGGCTTCAATCCGGTACGGCTGCGGCGAATGGCTTTTGTCACCTGAGTAACGGCAGCTGGCTGGCCAATGACTCTTGCTTCGAGCTGTGCTCCTAAGTTTTTCATTTTAGTCTGTTCAGCACTCTGTAACTTTTTAACCGGGATGCCCGTTTTACGTTCAATAATGTCTTGAATGTCTTCTACGGTTACATCGGCACGTACTTCTTCACCTTCAAGACGATCAAGCTGTTCGAGAATACGCATTTCTTCATCGCGAAGTCTAGCGGCGCGTTCGTACTCTTCTTGAGCCGTAGCCGCCTGCTTCTCCTGTGCGATCTCGCGTAAACGTACATGCTGCGCTTCTGTATCGTGTCCGGCTGTGCGCAAGTTCACTTTGGAGCCAGCTTCATCAAGCAGGTCAATCGCTTTATCCGGCAAGAAGCGGTCCTGAATGTAGCGATGCGATAGTTCCACACAAGCGCGAATAACATCATCCGAATAGGTCACTTCATGATACGCTTCGTATTTCGGACGAAGACCTTGCAGGATCTCGATGGCTTCCTTGGCAGTCGGCTCTTTAACTATGACCGGCTGGAAGCGGCGTTCTAAAGCTGCATCCTTTTCAATCTGGCGGTATTCTTTTAGTGTCGTTGCTCCGATCACTTGCAGTTTGCCCCGAGCAAGCGCCGGTTTCAGAATGTTGCCCGCATCCATTGAACCTTCTGCTGAACCGGCACCGACAAGCAAATGAATTTCATCGATAAACAAAATGACGTTTTGACGCGCCTGTAATTCTGCAATAATCTGCTTCATTTTTTCTTCAAATTGGCCCCGGATGCCCGTGCCTGCAACAAGCGAAGCGACATCGAGCGTATACACGATTTTATTACGAAGTTTGGTCGGAACGTGTCCTTCGACAATTTTGATGGCCAGACCTTCAGCGATAGCGGTTTTCCCGACCCCTGGTTCGCCAAGTAACACTGGATTGTTTTTCGTACGGCGGTTTAGGATTTCAATAATGCGGTCAATCTCATTGTCTCGGCCAATCACCGGATCAATCAGTCCCGCTTTTGCCGCTTCGCTCAGGTTGCGACCTGTGCTATCGAGAATGCCTCCCTGTTGCGGTACGGTCGCCGATGACTGTTCGGCTGACATCCCTTCCTCAGCAGATGGCATCGGGAATTCTTTTAAAAATGCATCCAGTCTAGAGAAATGCGGGAACGATCCCGCTCCTGCTGGCATGCCCATTTTATTTACAAGTGTTGTATAGCAATCACGGCAGAGATGCACTTTTTGCGTGTGATTTTGACGTTGAATGCTAACAAATACGTGCGCCTGTTTTTGGTTGCAATTTTGACAAAGCATATGTCTGCCTCCTTCAAAGTATGTGTTTTATTTGACTTTGACTTTCTTTGACTTTATGGTTTGATTATACACTGACCTTTCCTGACTTTCAAGGGGAGCTACAGAAATAATTCGAAATTGAAAAACGGAGCTGCCCCATCGTCATGATACGACGTGTGAGACAGCTCCGCTACAACGTTTAGAAGCGTTTTACAATTTGGAATATAATTGTTGTGACAACAAGAGCTCCAACGGTGATAATCACAAATTCCATAAGTGTCCCTTCTTCCTGGTAATACTCTGTTCCGCTCTTAGTTTACCACATAAAATATTTTGACTGTTAGATTTGAGTTTGTCAGTATCGGTAAAGCTTTTAAGCATATGGTTTCCTTGCAATCTATCATATATTGTCATAATATTTTATATATTGATAAGAAAATTAGGTTAGGGGGTAGGCACTTTTGAATCCGTTCCGAAAGCTGTCTGTTCATTATGGCTGGCTTGTGCTTATTATGATGACGCTTACAATTCTGGCAAGCATGGGACTTGGTCGCTTTTCTTTTGGTATTATGATTCCATTTATCCGCAGCGATATGCAGCTTTCCTACACTTCGGTTGGCTATTTAACAACTGCACTTTTCTCGGGCTATCTTGTCGGCTCTTTGCAGGCTGGATCGTTTATTCGCCGGTATCAGCATCGTCGGACGATTATATGCGGATTGTTCGTATTTTCCTCCGTGCTATTTATTTTTTCACACATGTCCAGCTTAGTCTGGATGTTTGTGCTCGTGTTCACATTGGGCGTCTTGATTGGCATCCTGAATATTTCAGCACTCGGTCTTTTATTTAACTGGTTTGCAGACGGCAAAAAAGGGATGGCGCTTGGCATTGCCAATGCCGGCGGCGGAGGCGGCATGGTATTTAGCGGGATGTTTGTGCCGTATATGGTAAGTTACTACCAGGCAGATAGTGGTTGGCGGGAAGCGACACTGTTATTTTTCGGATTTTCGGCTACAATCTGGCTGTTCTGTATCTTATTTTTGCGGAATAATCCTGCTGAGCTCGCGCTTGATAAAATCGGGGCGAATCATGGGGTACATACAGAACCACACAAGCAGGAACGTGACCGCGAAAATAATGAATCTGGATTTCGATCTTTGCTTGGTAATCCTGTATTCATGGGGCTTGGAATTAGCTATTTTTTGTGGGGCTTTAGTTATCTGATCTTTACAACATTCCTTGTCGATTATTTAATGGAAGGGCTTGATTATTCGAAGACACAGGCAGGCGGACTGTTCTCCCTTGCTGGAATCACCAGTATCGCAAGCGGATTCATCTGTGGTTCGTTATCAGATCGGTTTGGACGAGTGCGGGTTTTGACCTGGGTATATAGTATACAAAGTGTGCTACTCCTACTTCTCCTTCTCCCTCATCCAATTACGATAACAGGGTCAGTATTTTTGTATGCGCTTACGTTATGGGGCGTTCCCACCTTAATGATGGCAAGTGCAGGTGACTTCTTGCCACCGCGAGCTGTACCGACTGGGATGGGATTTCTGACCTTGTTTTTCAGTATCGGTCAGGCTCTCTCCCCGCTTTGTACCGGCTGGGTGGTGTCTGCCACTCATTCATATACGATTTCATTTTTGATCTCGGCTGCCTGCTGTGCAGTCGGTGCTGTATTGCTGATGGGAGTGGCGCGAAAACAGGCTCTCGCAGCTAAAAATGAGCCGCTGTCTACATTTGTCCCGGAAGGATACGAAGAAAAAGCAGGAGTCTGATTGTTTGTCAGCTCCTGCTTTTTTCTTCATTTCTTCGTATAAAATCATGTTAGATCATGGATGATTTACGATTCGAACGGTAACAAGCTTGCTTCCTACCTTTAGTTGCTCCCCTGTCGCTAACTCATCACATACTTGCAAGGAATTCATAAGTAGATTTTCTTGCAACAGGCTTTCATAGCGTACTACGATCTGCTTCATTTCCTCATCCATACTCATCTCAAGATCAATTCGTAAGTTAACCGGTAAATTTAATTTCTTTCGATACTCCTGAATCGCACGAAGTAATTCACGAGCTACTCCTTCCTGGATTAACTCCTCTGTTAACGTTGTATCCAGGATAACAGTATACGGTCCGTTTGATGCGATGGCAAATCCTTCATTGGGCACCTTTTCAATCTGTACGTCTTCTGCTGTGATAAGTAGTGATGTATCATCGGACATTCGCCACTGTACGTTGCCTTTTTCCACAAGCTCTTTCGCTTCTGTATTCGTTACACTTTGTAACCACTGATGTACCTGATTGGTCTTGTTCCCAAACTTCGGGCCGGCTTTTTTGAAATCCAATTTTAGCTTATACGACACGAAGTTCTCGTCGTTTTGTGTAACATGGAATGCTTTTACGTTTAATTCTTCTTTAATAATAGTGCGATAGGCGTTCCATTGAATATCCTGATGGTTAGGTACGAGTAGCGACAAACTGGCTAACGGTTGCTTTACTTTTAAGGAAGCGGTGTTTCGGATACTGCGCCCTACTTCTACAACCTGCAATACCGCATTCATCTCTTCTTCAAGCTTCTTATTGATTTTTGTTTCATTATAGTCTGGATAGTCAGTTAGATGAACACTTCCGCCTTCAAGATTGGAATATATATCTTCGGCCACAAAAGGCGTAAGGGGTGCTAACAACTGGCTTGTTTTCACGATTACTTCGTGTAACGTTGCATACGCAGCCGCTTTCTCCTCACTCATCCCTTGCGACCAGAAACGATCCCGTGAGCGACGAACATACCAGTTACTCAGCTCCTCCACGAATGTCGCGATTTCACGTGCCGCATTCGTGAATTGATAATCGTCCAGGCTTTGTCTGACTCGTTTGATCGTGCTGTGTAAACGGGACAAAATCCACTCATCCAGCTTTGTCTGCTTTCCTTTATATTCCTGGTTTGGTTGATACCCATCCAAATTCGCATATAACACATAAAATCCGTATACGTTTACGAATGTATCAATGACTTTAGACTTTGCTTCCTGCACAACACGCTCAGAAAAGCGCTTTGGATTCCACGGTGCGCTATCTGCCAGAAGCGCCCATCGTAAGGCGTCCGCGCCAAACTTCTGGATTAAGTCAACGGGATCTAGTGCATTTCCTTTACTCTTGGACATTTTCTGGCCGTTCTCATCTAAAATATGACCAAGCGATAGCACGCGCTTATACGGAGCTTTTCCGGTAAAGAGCGTGGATACAGCCAGCAGACTATAAAACCAGCCGCGTGTCTGGTCAATTCCTTCGATCACAACATCAGCCGGAAATTGTTTTTCGAATTGCGTTTTGTTCGCAAATGGATAATGATACTGCGCAAACGGCATCGATCCGCTATCAAACCACACGTCAATCACTTCCGGGGTACGCGTCATCGCAGCACCGCACTTCGTACAGCACAGTTTGACTTCATCGACGTATGGCTTGTGCAATTCAATGGACTCCGGGACCAGATGAGTCGCATGCTCTTTTAACTCCTGTATGCTTTTCGGGGCGTATTGATGATCACACGCCTGGCACTGCCACACATTAAGCGGTGTTCCCCAGTATCTATTTCGACTAATGTTCCAGTCGACCATGTTTTCCAGGAAGTTTCCGAATCGTCCATGCTTAATATGATCGGGATACCATGTTACGCCTTCGTTATTTTGGATGAATTGCTCTTTTACAGCGGTTGTTTGAATGAACCAGCTTTCATTTGCATAGTACAGCAATGGCGCATCACAGCGCCAGCAATGTGGGTAGCTATGCTCGTGTTTTTCTTTATGATATAGCAAACCTTTATCCGCTAAATAACGAATGATATCGACATCACAGTCTTTTACAAATCGGCCCTGAAATACAGGAACCTCACTCGTATACTGCCCCTTTCCATCCACTACATTTACGAAAGAAAAGCCATTCTCGCGGATCACTTTGTAGTCATCTTCTCCGTATGCCGGCGCAATATGCACGATGCCTGTGCCGCTTTGCTCCGTCACATAATCAGCGGTTACCACTTGGTGCCCTTTTTCCACATTTACAAAGTCAAATGGGGATACATAAGAAAGACCTGCTAGTTCTTTTCCTTTGTGCTCGGATAATACCGTATATTCCTGCTGTAGAACGTGTTCAGTTCGTGCTTTCGCAACAATGTAAATGCAGTCTCCTTCTTTGACTCGTACGTATTCCATATCCGGATGAACCGCTAACGCTACGTTTGCCGGAAGCGTCCATGGTGTTGTCGTCCAGCCTAAGAAATACTCATTCTCGCGATCTTTCACTTTAAATTTAGCAGTAGCTGTTAAGTCTTTTACATTTTTATATCCTTGCGCTACTTCATGAGAGCTAAGGGAAGTCTGGCAGCTCGGGCAATACGGTGATACACGGTGCCCTTTATATAGTAAGCCCCGCTCATGCAAGGTTCCAAGGATGTTCCATACACTTTCGATATAGGAATTATCCAACGTAATATATGGGCTATCCATATCTACCCAATACCCGATTTGCTCGGTGAAGTCACGCCATTGCTTCTCATACGTAAATACGCTCTCCTTGCATTTCGCAATAAACGCCTCGACTCCATACTTCTCAATCTCATGTTTACCCGAGATACCCAGTTGTTTTTCTACACCAAGCTCAACAGGTAATCCATGCGTATCCCATCCGGCTTTGCGGATGACTTGATGACCTGTCATCGTTTTATATCGTGCTACTACGTCTTTAATGGTACGCCCTAGTGCATGCCCGACATGAGGAAGTCCGTTTGCCGTTGGCGGCCCTTCATAAAATACAAAAGATGGGTTTCCTTCTCGATTTTGAATCGATTGTTGAAAAGTATTTTGTTCCTTCCATCGCTCATGAATCCGCTGTTCTCGTCGTACAGCCAATTCTTTTACATTAACTTCTTCCATGTGATACCACTCCTTATATGGATTCCAAAGCACACAAAAAACCCGCCCCTATGACTAGGGACGGGTTCACCCGCGGTACCACCCTGGCTTCTATCGATGACAAACCGTTCATCAATAGCACTCAGCAACGTACAATCATACGCGTTCTTTTTAACGGCAGAAACCCGTTCAAGCTTACTCGTATTCAGCTTGACTTCTCGGAGAGGATATTCGGCTGTGAACTGAACACCGGCTTTCAGCAACGACCGGCTCTCTGGGGAACAGACTCACAACGTACTTGTTCTCGTCATCGAATTTGTGTGCTTTTGTTATAGGACATTGTATTCGGTATAGAACCACTTGTCAAATCCCAAATAAAAAAACAATCACAAAATTGATCCAACTATAATTCACAAGTATAATCATTATGTATAAATAAGTTAATAATCATAAAAAATCCTGAAAATACCTTTCTAATTTGGTCATATCACGTGTTGAATCAAAAATGGAGGCTTACCTATGGACTTAAAGTTATCTGGAAAAAAAGCACTTATTACAGGAGGAAGCCGTGGGATTGGTAAAGCTATTGCCCGTCAGCTAGCTCTGGAAGGTGTAGATTGTACGATTTGTTCTAGAAACGAATCCTCGCTAAAGATCGCTGCAGAGGAATTAGCCCAAGAAACAAAAAGAAATATCTATCCGATCGTGGCAGATACTTCGAATCCTGACTCTATCCTAAACTTAGTTGAAAAATCAGCAGCAGCGATGGGTAGTATTGATATTCTGATCAACAATGGAGCCCGTGTTGGTGGTGGAGAGCCCGAAGATTTTAACCACATTAAAGATGAGCTTATTTTGAAAGATTTTGAAGAAAAATATATGGGCTATTTTCGTTGTATGCGAGCGGTTGCTCCTTATATGATAAAAAATAATTGGGGGCGGATCATTAATATAAGTGGTCTGGCTGCTAGGATAGGCGGCAATTATTTTAGTTCCGGTCCGCGTAATGCATCTATTGTCCATTTAACAAAATCCGCATCATTAGAATTAGGGAAGCATGGAATTAACGTGAATGCTATTTATCCAGGGATTGCCGACACGGAAACGATTAGAGAGCGATTCCCTAATGAGGAGGCTTTACGCAAGGTAGCAGAACTAAATCCGCTCGGTCGCCTGATTACAGCGGAGGAAATTGCTTATGTCGTTACCTTCCTAGCTTCACCTTTGTCAGCATCGATTACTGGCGATGTCATTTCAGTAACCGGTGGTATAGGGAATACCGTTTATTATTAAAAACCTAGGACAAGTTAAATACGAAAGCTATACTAGAGTTGGACAATAGCCGCAATTGGATTAGTCCCTATTCTTTCAGTCGAAGCAGAGTCCCAAACTCTCCAGGACCCATCTTAACGTAACAAGGAGCTGTCTCATCATTCGTACTGTGACGAATAGAGACAGCTTCTATTATGATTACAATTCGTTTCGTTTTGCTTTATCTATAGTTGTCGGCAAAAGCACGGTAAACGTACTCCCGACTCCCACCGTACTTTGCAAGTGAATGGTCCCCCCATGTGCCTGTACAATCCACTCCGCAATCGCAAGTCCGAGTCCGGTGCCGCCCATCTGCCGCGAGCGCCCTTTATCTATCCGGTAAAAGCGGCCAAAAATGCGGGCTTGCTGCTCAGGGGGAATGCCAATGCCGGTATCCTGTACCGCAAGCCGAATATGCTCTTCTTTCCCTTTCCGTTCCATACCGATTTCCAGCGTAATGCATCCGCCATCCGGTGTGTATTTGCCCGCATTCTCAAGTAGAATGTAGAGCAACTGCTTAATGCGCTCTGCATCCGCATATACAGGCAATGTTTCCGGGACATGCAGCGTAAAAGATTGATTACGCTGGGCCAGCACAGGCTGGAACGTACGAGCAAGCTGATGTGATAGGTCAACCAGGTCAAAAGACTGCCGATTTACTTCCAGCACGCCCGAGTCGGCCCGGGCGAGTGTAAGCAGATCACCGACAAGGCTGGTCATCATCTGCACCTCATCTTTCGCATCATGCAAAATCTGCCGGGAAAACTCAGACAGACGCTCCTCTTCCTCCGACTCGACTACTTCAATTGAGGAATGAAGCACACTGAGCGGTGTACGCAACTCATGAGATGCATCGGCAACAAATTCACGCTGCCGGGCAAATGAGCGCATAATGGGACGCATGGCCCGGTTTGCCATATAGTAAGCAAGCACCGATGATAAGACAAGAAAAACGACAGCTGCCGCGACCTGAATCACCATAATACGTTCAAGTGCGTCATGCTGCTGTGTAATATCAATGCCCGCATAAATCGTCTGGATATTCGACTTTTTCTCATCAAACATCTGTCCGGCAAGCATCAGACGCACAGGTTTGTGATTTTGGATATAAAATATTTCCGTTCGAGTTTCCCCGGGGCGTGGGTTCCATCCTTTTACGCGTTCGAGAATGGCCGCACGCAGCTCCGGAAATGACTCATGCCCATCTATTACTTGTCCGTTCCGGCCCACAATGTAATAAAAGGCTTCATCATGCTGATTGTGCTCGGTGTCCTTTTCAGCTTGCTCATGTAGTGGTGGACGTTTGATATCACCCCGATGGTCTTCCCATTCATGTGCGATTACACTCTGCACCATCGTTTTACTGTCTTGATACACGGCTAACGACAGCAAAAAATAGCTAGTGACGATAAACAAAAGTAAAAATAGCATCATACATATACTGAACAGCAGCGTCAGACGGTTGCGGATTTTCGTAAACATGTTATACCTCAAGCCGATAGCCAATGCCGCGTACGTTCTGAATCAACATGTGACTACCGGATGTGTCAATTTTTTTGCGGAGCAGGCGGACAAATGCATCGAGCGTATTACTGCTAATGTCTGCGTCATACCCCCATATACGCTCAAGAATCACTTCGCGCGGTACAACCTGTCCCCGGTTACGCAGCAAAAGCTCCAGCAACTGAAACTCACGCGGCGTAAGCTGAATAACGGTATCATTTTGTCTTAACGTATGCTCCGTGCAGTGAAGAACGAAATCGCCTGCCTCGATTGTGTCAGATACCAGCGGTGTGCGCGTGCGCCGGGCCAGCGCCCGAACTCGGGCGAGAAGTTCCGCAAATTCAAACGGCTTTACCAGATAGTCGTCCGCTCCGGCATCAAGCCCGCACACCCGGTCATCGAGTGCATCCCGTGCAGTTAACAGTAAAATCCCGCCCGCATAGCCGGCTTCCCGCAAGCGGCGGCAGATGCTGACGCCATCCTCGCCCGGCATCATCCAGTCAAGAATAACCGCATCATACGCAGAAGCCTGAACACTTTCTACGACATCGTGGCCGGACTCGAACCAGTCGACGGTGTGTGCTTCTTTTTTAAGCATATGCGTGATCAGTTTGCCCAGCTTCTGATCGTCCTCTGCAACAAGTACGTACATCTCTTACCCTTCTTTCGTTCCATGCGGTTTCTTCCTATTGTCTATCACGGGGCGGGAAAAAGAAAGGGGACGTATCGAAACCATCAGGCGAATGATGAAAAGTGCAATCGCGGTAATATGAAGCAAGCTCCAGATTTTCCGGTTGACGTACTTCCGCCAATCTGAGCTGGCCATGATGAGCAGTCAGCCCGGCCCCCCGTACCGTATGCCAGACAGAGAAAAAGGACTGAATCGAATCTAGTAGAGTTGCCATCATTTCATCTCCCCCCATTCGTCAATGTATGCTTTGCCATACCTTTATTCTTCCTTTCAGATTTGTTTTTCTCTGAGACCTATCGTAACGTGTTTTCCTGAAAACAAAATGAAAAAGGCAGAAACTATCTCTATACCTCCCATCGTGATACAATATAGAAATGACTACATAGGATAACGTACAAAGGAGATTGTATATGCGGTACTTCACAGTTCTACTCATGACCATTTTCCTGTTAGCCAGACCGCTCCCTGCTTTTGCGCTTACCGAGCTGCAAACATCAGAACCTGCTAATGGCAGTATGGTTCAGCAGGACCGACAGGACATTCGGCTGACATTTACATCGGAGATTAAAGAAGGTAGTTATTTCCGAATTCAGGATGATACCGGCAATCGAATTAACGTGCAGGATCTGAAAGTGAATGGCAAAGAAATGACCGGACGCACAGCTGCTCCGCTGCCAAATGGCATTATTGTCATAACGTGGGCAATTATAGATAAAAACGACAATCATAATCAGGGTGGAATTACGTTTCACGTGAAGACAAGCCACTCTTCTACGCCGAATGCATTCCAGCCCCAGCAAAAAATCAGCGCAGTTACCTTCCTTCCACTTGTGCTAGGCGGAATCGGCATCCTCGTACTAGCGGGCGTAATCTGGCTGTTAAAAAAACGAACCACTTAAATGTAAAAACCGCCGCATTCCTCCTGTGCATAACGAAGGAATGCGGCGGTTTTTCGTATATATGTTACTGACGACAGAGCAGGCCAGATGATACAATGAAACAACGTGAGGAGGAGTAAGGATGCTATACATATGGGTAGGAATCGCCGGAGTAGCAGGAGCTCTCTTACGCTATCTGCTTGGAATGTGGATACAGGGTGTCGGCACTGGTTTTCCATTTCCGACTCTTCTCATTAATCTTACAGGTTCGTTTCTGCTTGCCTTCTTTTATACATGGACAGCTCAGCGCTTCCCTGTACATCCATACGTGCGAACTGCCATAGGAACAGGATTTGTCGGATCGTTTACAACGTTTTCGACATTTAGCTATGAAACGCTGCATCTGATACAACACGGACAGATCGCTTCTGCGGCGGGCTATGTGATCATCAGTCTACTCGGTGGCTACGTGGCAGCTGTGTTGGGCATCCGACTTGCGGCACGTCCACAAGAAACCAAGCAGGAAAGGCAGGGATGAGCATGGAGATCGTCTGGGTAGCAACAGGTGGGGGCCTCGGGGCAATCAGCCGCTTTGCGGTTACCTCCTTTATAAGCCGGGTCGTTTCCTCTCCGATGCCGTATGGAACATTAGTAGTAAATTTGCTTGGCTCGTTTTTACTTGGGCTTTTGTATGGCATAGAAGCAAGCCTACCGCAGCTTCTGTTTGCGGGTGTCGGGTTTCTTGGGTCGTTTACGACGTTTTCTACGTTTCAGTTTGATATCATAGGACTCCGTGGCACACAGCAAAACGGGGTTGCATTCCGTTACATAACCCTTAGCCTTCTAGGTGGCATTATACTGGTCGCGCTTGGATTCGAACTTGGCCGCCTGTTTAACTGAAATAGAAAAAAGCTCCTCGTGCAGTTCAAAGCAACGAGGAGCTTTTTTCTGTATCTTACGATCGTACATAATACATAATGACTGTAAAGAGTGGCATCAGAACCGTCACAATAAGCGCCGGGCAAGATAGACTGAGGCCGAGTGACGCGAGCTTCTTATTCTGTACTGTATAACGAGACAGAAGCCCAAGTATGAAGCCGAACAGCGCGAGCAGGACAGATAACATCAGCCACAACATCGCCATCTGAGCCGCAACGAGCCCACTTCCTTCTGCACGAATAATCATACTGGAGAAAAATAAAAGCAAAAGAACAAGGCTAATCGTGCCGCATATGAAGGAAATCAATGCTTGCGTCGGCTTGTTGACTGGCTGCTCCTGTGTATCGCCATGTGTTTGTGTCATACGAACAACCCTTTCCGTATTGTGCATACCCGTAAGGATATATGCTTACGTATAACTGTAGACGAAAACAGGGCAAGATTCAAGACAACAGCTACAATCACCTGCGGCAAATGTGAAGGAATTCTGACATTTACGTGATGCGAACAAAATAGAATCAGGCGCTAAAAGCGGCGGTTGTCCACAGATGTTTGTCCATACGTATTCAGCTGTGCTCTCATATGATGAGAGTATACCAAAACATAGGAGGTGCTAAAATATGTGCAACCGTGGATTCGATCCGTTCTTCAACAATATCGATTTTAGATTCCCATCATTTGACCCCTGCGATGGCTTTTTTGATGGCTGCCGTCGTGATTGTGACTGTGACTGCGACTGTCGCCGTGTAGTAATTCGCCGTCGTCGTCGCCGTGTCATCCATCGTCATATCCATCGTCATATCCATCGTCACGTCACCCGCCGCCGTCGTGTATTCTAGTTAAACAAAAACAGCCGACTTAGCTAGACGAGTCGGCTGTTTTTTCTTTATGATACGTCTTCAATACGCATAGAGCGTGTATGGGAGGTATGGCTCCATTCTGTATTGTTACTTGTAAAGAAAGCGACCACAGTTACGGGAATCCACGTAAGCAAAAACACCGGATACGCTAATAACCCAAGATACGCTTTAAGCGGCGTGCGCTCGATTATCATCGCAAGCGGCGTTTGTGCGTACAGGGCAATGTTAATGGCCCACCAGAACCAGTTCGGCAGTGTTTTCGTCAGCCCAAGCTGGTCATACAGCGGAGTCGCTACCTGCAAATACAGCATAAGCGTTGTCATCGCGACAATTAAAAGACGCATTGGCTGGAACAAATAAAGGGCCGCGTCGAACTGGGAAAGATTACGGGTACGGACGGATTTGAACAAAAGCGGCCAGAAATAATGACGGGCGCAATAAAAATGCCCCTGCATCCAGCGCAAGCGCTGTTTCATCGAACTGGCGAGCGTCAGCGGTTTTTCATCGTATACAATTGCATTGTGCGCCCAGGACGGATAAATCTCCCGCTCTACACAGCGGGCAGTGAATTCGACATCTTCCGTAAGCGATGTAGCGTTCCAGCCCATTTCTTTGAGCAGGTCGGTGTCTACACAGATACCCGTTCCGCCGAGTGAATTGGCCATTTTGAGATTATAGCGGGCAAGCTGCCACATCCGGTTCATGAACCAGTAGGTCACCGCATACGAAATCGTCACCCAAGAATCATATGGATTTTTTGTATCCAGATACGCCTGTACGACTTTCGAACCACCGACAAGTTTTTCATTCATTTCACGCAGGAAATTGCGACTGACAAGATTATCCGCATCAAAAATAACGACTGCATCATACTGGCGCTTGCGCTTCCATAGTTGCTCAAACATCCATTCCAGGGCATGGCCCTTGCCTCGCTTCTCACTATTAAATCTTTCCATCGCATACAAATCGTGCGCTCGTACGATATCTGCGGTACGATCCGTACAATTATCACAAATGACAAAAATATCGAACATCTCTTTTGGATAATCAAGCCGTTTTAAGTTTTCGAGAAGCGGCGCAATCACCAGCTCTTCATTATGCGCCGCTACAATTACAGCAAACGACTTCTCCGGTGCGTGCACACACCGTTCATGCTTACGAAAAAAGCCTGCAAGTCCGATCGTAATTTGATAGGTACTAATTGCCCCAGTAATTACTTGCAGTATGATAAATAGATCATCTAGCAAAATTGCCAACATCGTCATAAACGAGCATCCCCCTAATCCTTTTACCGCTTGTTTGGTTCAAAAGAAAGACTGATGTCTACACCCTGATGTTTTGTCTCCCAGACGCCGATATCGGCACGGCCATTGCCGTCAAAATCCGCACACAGCGCCATTCTTCCCCCGCGTGCCCATGGCCCGTATGTCGGAAGAAATTTCATAAACGAAGAACCTGTACTCTGCCATACATCCCAGAGGCCGCTTGCGGGGTCATATGCGATCAGATCACATTTCCCATCTCCGTTCGTATCTCCAGCCAGCCATTGCATATTCTTCCACTGATCACGAGAGTTTAGAACGATAGCATTTGTTTTGCCATCTCTCCTATCTCGAAAAATATGCACCATATGAGAAGATGATGATACTTCTATCCATTCATCGGCTCCATCCCCGTCAACATCTCCGGTCAAAAGGACAGCACCTGCTGCTAAACGGCCAGTACGCGCGACCGTAAATCGCCCGTCCTCATTACGCATAAGCTTCCAGCCTGTATCATTCTGCCAAAGTACGTCCTCATCGCCATCCCCATCAAAGTCGCCCACCTGCAAAGCTGATCCACCCGGCGGAAGTTGACCATACGCACGCGCCTTAGCAAAAGAAGTTCCGGTCGATTCAAAAACAGCTACACGACCAGATTTGCGATCATACGAAAGCAAATCTTTTCGCCCATCTCCGTTTATATCCGCCAGTGTAAGAATGTCATCCGGTCCAAATGTGTGCGTCAGAAAACGGCGCCCCTCCGGCTGACTTCGATTACGCGGCCAGCGGAAGTCTCCCATCTGTACATAAATCGCTGATCCATCGTCTATGACAAGCGAAGCGGACCCGCTCCCCGTGACATCTCCAGTCATCAGGTGTACAGACGCATCCGACAGCGACAGGCGGTGCGCTGGCGTGAATGGCACAACCTCATGAAGCGACATCCAGGTAAACCCGCTTTTTCGCACACCAGCTACAAGTTGCTGCAGGTCGGATGTTTCCCCGATGCGGTATCGGTACAATGGCAGACCATCCTGCATCACCTGTGTGCCATCTGGACGATGAATCGGCTCCATATGTTCGAATTCAAGATATGGATGATAAAACACAGACGCAAGTCCTTTATACGTCTGAAGTTTTCTGACGATAGCCGCAGACGAATGACCGTCATGCACATACGAGAGAGGAGCAGGTACATACACAGAACCGGACGTTACCTTGCGATATGTATTATTTGTTTCATACACATTCATGTCCCGTAACGAGACGAGCGAACGAAAGTCAGGCTGGTATAAAATCCCCATGTACGAGCGAAACACCTCTTCCTGCGCGCGCGTATCTGTGTAATGAGGAGATTCCCAGAATGCCGGTACAAGTCCGACACGATCAAATGCCCGCAAACTTTTTTCGATTCGTTCCGCGGCATACGATGTTGTTTTTGTATCCGGTACACCCGCTACGTTAAACTCAAAACCAACGCCTGTATTCTGTGTTCCATCTTGGAGTGGTTTGTCGCCGTATTGATGCGTATAGCCGTGCATGCCAAGCACCGCACCCTTCCCCTGCGCATCCCGAAGCAGGCGTGCTAACTGGCGAACATTCTCCGCTGGCTTCTCATCGTCAAACCCGCGATCATAACGCGAACCGTCCCTTCCAATGAATATCGCTCGTGGAATGACCGCTACGGAAAATGGGACGTGCTGTTCCTGCAAATACGTAAATACTGCGCGCAGGCGTCCCAGCTCATCGGGTGATCGATACGGACTTCCAGGCGCGATATCCTCTAGCCTAAGCAATGCAGCTCCTTTATTGTAGTTTGGCAGTTCATTCGTCCGCCCGATTGTTGGGAACGGGCTTGCTAGGACTGCGATAAGCAGCAGAATAAGCCCCCATCTTTTCATACACTCCCCCAGTTTTGGACTACCCAAGCTTTGCAGCCGGACAGATTTGGCGATAGTTGCACATGACACATGTAGACGGCTCTCCTATACCATGGAAGGAATCTTCCGGGAGTGGGCGATTGTAGTAGTCATCTGCACTATACTGCTTCATACTTTCTGTACTGACACGAATCTTGTGTGCGATTACATCGAGTTCTTCTCCTATCGGCACCGTTCGGTCGCATATTCCATCAAGCAAATATTCGGTTCGTACTTCGATCTGCTCGAGCGGAACCCCATAGCATTCATGCACATATAGGGCATACAATGAAAGCTGCTCCCGATTTCTTTCACTGATCCGGCCCGTTTTCCAGTCCGCGATTACCCAGATGTCATCCGGGCGGCGATACAAGGCGTCCAGCTTGACGTATACTTTCGTATCATGAATCGTAATATGGTTGAGCTGCTCTACTTCTACAACCGTGCACGTATGATCCCTCGCAAGCTCCTGCCATGTGTCACTTACCAGTAAGCTGCGCGCGCATACTGGCATTCGGGCAGCGACTGTCTCCACACGAGCGGGAGAAAGCTCTCCCTCATAGTACATCTCATGCAGCATCGTATACTGCTTCGGATACGCCCACCAATCATCTTGTTTTTTTGATTCCAGGTACGCATTGTTTAGCGACTGACGCAGAAAACGGGTTACGGCTGCTTCATCTGGATACGCTTGTTGCGTCTCTCGCAAATCAAGGAGCTTCTGGGCAGCTGTATGGACTGCATCTCCCAGTAGTATGTACAAATTTTTCAGCTGTTTAAGCCGGTAAGCGGTTCGGGCAGTATCAGATGCTGTCATCAGCCACCCGCCATGCGCTCCGTAATAATGATAGTAGTACTGACGCTTGCACGTATGAAACATATGATCGCGCGACAGCGACCATGACCATTCTGGATAAGGTGAAGTCTGGTATGCCATGTACTCTCTCCTTTCTGCTGGAGCATCCGGTTTCTTGTACAGAGCCAAAAAGCCGGTATAATAATCATATAGAATATAGGATCGGGCATACACGGATGAATCTCACTAGTATGTATTTGTCAGTGATCCCCATATTTCCTCTATTTTTGCATAATCTATTGTACTTGATTTTCTAGAATATACGAGGATACATGTATGACACCAAAAGCTTTGTTAGACTATCTTGTTTATTTTCATGCAGAACGTGATTATTTTGAATGTCATGAGGTATTGGAAGAATACTGGAAGAGCCTTTCATCCGAGCAAAATCGCGATGTATGGGTCGGGCTTATTCAAATTGCGGTCGGACTGTATCATCAACGGCGCGGTAATATTACAGGCGCAAAAAAAATACTCGCTGCGTCTCTTACTCGGCTTACGCCCGCTGAACTAGACTGGCTTGGTTTTGCGGGAGATCTACTTCGTGATGCGATCATCGAGCGGTTACATGACATAGAAGCAGGGCTTCCGTATGCGGATTTGAATCTTCCGCTGCGCCCGAAGTTGGCCGCACAATGTGAAATGCAGTGCGCGATGGAAGGCCGTCATTGGCTGTCTCCTACTAATTTTGCCGATCCATTTCTCATCCATAAACACAAGCTGCGCGATCGTAGTGCTGTCATCGCAGAACGGGAACGCCGCCTTTCAGAACGCACCCCAAACAATCAGTCCCGCATAGATAAACCCTCCCACATGTAAGCTGGGAGGGTTTATCTATATAACACAGAGGTTTTTATTTGAATTTCTTCCAATCAAGATGACTTTCATCCAGCAACTCAGAAAATGATTTGTTTTTCTCGCGCTCCTTCTGTTCCGCACGTTGCTGCTCCAGTGCTGCTACACGTTTTTTTTCCTCTTCTTCCTTCATCGTACGAGACATATTTTTTAATTTATCGAGCGTTCCTTCTCCAAGCAAGTCTTTCAGGGTTGATCCTTCTTCAGCAGGCTTTGGCACCTGTCCGCCTGTTCGTTTTTGTTTCGCCATTATATATTCATCCCTTTCTATTTTGTCAGGCCAGAGTGGCTACATGAATTCTGTTGTTCTATTAGCCTCGTCCACACATATACATATATATAATCGCCGGCGAAATCCAAATCGACTCTGTAGCGTTGTATGCAGACGAAAGGAGATAGAAAATGTCTACTTTTTTTGCGAGACTTGTGTCGTACTGGGTCATAATGCTAACTATACTGGTGTGTATTCCACTTATTGGACATAATACAACCTCTCTATCGTATGTCCAATCGCGTGAAAAACTTCAGGTAGCCCTGCCGCCAACTGCCTTCCTTCTACTCAATCCGTTTTCCGCTCAGTCACTCGCTCCCCCCACACCGGCTCCTCTTATTGTGCCAAAAGAGGAGCAGTCAAAAGTCCCTCCGGCTTCCGTGCCCAAACGAACCGATTCAGTAGCTGTCCAAAAGAAAAACAGGAGTAACTCTCCCACAGTAACCGCTCTTCCCGCGTCCGTAAATAGCACGCAGGAACGCGTTGTTACAGCCAATTGCAAAAGCCCCAAACAGTATGTGCAAAAATTCCGGGGGAACATCTCTGCGTATACGAATGGACTAAGTGAAACTGGAAAAACGTCGCGCCATCCGGACTATGGAATTACAGCAAGCGGACACCGCACAAAAGCGGGGGTCACGGTTGCAGCAGGTCGCCATATTCCGTATGGAACGGTGTTATACATTGAAGGCATCGGCTACCGGACCGTTCATGACCGGGGTGGAGCCATCAAGGGAAATAAAATCGACGTATTCATGTCCAATATGAAGCAAGTGAATGCATTCGGTCGTCGCCATCTTGATGTATATATCGTCAAATGGGGGGACGGCAAGCGAAAACATCGCTAGCTACCCTGACTGATTGTTCGCTTGCATCCTTATAGCACTTCGTGGTGTACCGTGCTTCCATGCCCGGACGGTTCTGCTGGCGTAACAATCAAGCGTTGCGGCAAACGGGCGCGCAGCTCGGGCACATGACTGATAATGCCGACAGACAGCCGATCTGTATGAAGCTTCTCCAGTGCAGTAATAACCGTATCAAGCAGTTCCTGATCTAGTGTCCCGAATCCTTCATCCAGGAAGAAAAATTCCAGCGGGTATTCGCCGCGCAGCTGGATTTGGGCAGACAGCGCGAGCGCAAGTGATAAGGACGTCAGGAAGGTTTCTCCGCCGGACAATGTTGTCACCGGACGTCGTACCCCACCGTTCGCATCATCCCGCATGACAAACCCGCTGCTCGAATCGACTTCAATCGCGTAGCGGCGGCGTGTCAGTTTGCCAAGACGGACCGATGCTTCCTGACTGACTTGCATGAGCTGTTCCTCTGCGATGAACTCTACGAATCCGTTACCACGGAATACAGTCTGAAGGGCATTCAGACGGTTCAGCGTTTCTTGCAGACGTATGCGCTCCTCTTCAAGTGTCTGCCAGCGTGTGTGGCGCTGCTCCACATCTTCGAGATCCCGCACAGCACGTGCCTGCTCCCGGGCGGCTTCTGCTACCTGGGCTCGGGTGTTCTGAAGCGCTTCTTGCAGCTGTTTCCATTCCTCTTCTGTCATGCAACGTCCGTCAAGAAGCCTCTCCAGCCGGTGTCGCTCATTGACGAGCTGCTTTTCTGTATCCCGATAAGCTGCAAGTTGCTGTGTCCAGTCAATACGCTTCTCTTCCGACGTAAACGCTTCTGCTACCTCCGCTTCACTTGCAAATGGGGTACGTAAACGGGCAGCCTCCCATTTCTGTTTGGCTTCCGCCTTACGCGCAGTCGCAAGTTGCTCGGCTTGTTGTGCCGCGCTGCTTCGTTTTTCGGCCTCACGCAGGCTGGATTGTTGTTCTGTCGCACGCTCGTCGGCAATTCGTACAGTTTCTCGCAGGTGATGCAGCTCCTGTTCTGTTTCTTGACGCTGTGTAATCGCCTGCACACCACCTGTAATCTGATGCAGACGGTTGCTTTTTTCATCCCAGTTCGCCTTCATCCCAGCCGTCTCTGTCTCCAGTCGGATCAGTTCCAGGTCGCATTCCGTAAGCTTCTCTTGCCCTGCTTTGATTTCTCGTTCTTTCTCTTCAATAAATGGCACGCTGCGTGCCAGACGTTCGCGCAACTGTTCGACTTCTGCATCCCACGCCGCGATTTGTGCTGCTTCCGGCTCAACGGTCTCCGGTGTCCATTCACCGAATCGCTCAATCCATCGCAGACGGGATACTTCTACCTGTTTGTGAAGCTCCTGTTCTTTGACTTGAAGCTCAGCTGTTTGCTGGACGCTTACGTCGTATGCAGTCTTCGCTTGCACGATCTGTTCCTTGAGACGGGAGCGCTGGCTGGCGAGTTGTTTCCCGTCTGCTTCACACGTTTCTGCCTGTGCTTTCGCCTGTGCAAGCTTCTCCTCTGTCCGGGTAAGTGCCACAAGCAGCTGCTCCACATTCGCACTTGCATCGGCCTGCGGTTCAAGCTTCATCCCCGTATGGTTCTGCGATTGTCGAGCACAAGCCATTTCACTGTCAGCTTCCCCTGTTTCTTGCAAACTTTCAGCCAGTTGTTCTAATCGATACATAAAGGTATGACTTTCGTGTTGTACCGTACGGGCACGCAAAAGCGCGTCTTCCAGCTCCATAATCAGTTTTTCGGTATTCACCGTTCTCGTTTCTGTTGCTGGCTGGATAGGGTGAAGGTGATGCGATGATCCACATACCGGACATGCCTCTCCCTCTTTCAGCTCTGTCGCAAGCTGTATTGCAAGAGTACGTCTGGTTTCCCGCACAGCGGCGCTGCGAAGTTCGGATGTAAGTTGCATAAGGAGCGACTCGATATATCGCACATCCTGATGCGTACTATAGATGTCATTGTACAGCGTCTGAACATCGAGCAGCACCTCCCGGGAGCGTAGCTGCAAATCGCCCCAGGCACTGTGAACTCGCTCTGCTCGGCCATGTGCTTCTGCCGTGCGCTTTTCACTGTCTTTATGCTTCTGTTGTGCGACCGTATGCTGATCTTGTAGCGTTTGCAGCATATATTTTTCCTGGACAGCCTGCATAATTTGCTGACGTTTTTCATGTTTAACTGTTTTTTCTTGGATTTGTTTTTGTATATTGGATTGTTTGGTTATTGCTTTAGTGCGCAGTATTTCCGAACTGTTTATTAATTCTTTTGCTTTTACATGCTGTTGCTGTAGCTCGATGCGCGCGGCATCTGCTTTTTGCATTCCCGTCTGCAAGCGGATAACCTCTTCTTCCAGTTCTTCAGCCTGCTTCAATTGTTCGATGCGAACCATATAGCCCGGCTCTTCGGCCTGCTGGCGCTCTCTCGCTGCCTGTGCCTCTACTTCTGCTTGTCTGCATACCACTTCTCGTTCTGTCAGGGTAATCCGGGCATGCTTCGCTTCTGCCTGCGCCACTTCCGCATCGCGTGTCGCACGAATACGCTCCTCATAGTACGGACGCACCCGCTCTGCCTGTTCGGCTCGCGTGAGCTGTTCCGCCAGTTGATCCATTCGTTCTGCATCCGCTTCATGCAATACGATACGGCGTTTCACCTCATTGTATTCGGCCTGCTGCCCCCAGACCCGCTTGCCTTCTTCATGCGCGGCGTCTGCGGCTGTGTTCGCTTCTTCGGCCTGCACGAGGGCGACTTCAGCCTGCTTGCTTCGTTCTGCTGCTGCCTGTACGGCTTCCGAAGAGGCGTCGCCTAATCCCTGCTGTTCAGCGGCCAGCTCAGCTGTCTTCCCGCGTGATTCCGCAATTCGTCGTTTCAGCTTCGCATTCAGTCCGTCCCCGTACTGCTCCAGATGAAACAGGCGCTGCAGCATCTGCCGCCGCTCACTGCCTTTAAGGGAAAGGAACTCGGCAAATTTCCCCTGTGGCAGCACGACTGCGCGGGTAAAATCATCCACCGTCAAACCGAGAACGTCTTCGACACACTGAGTGACGTCCCGTTCTTTCCCGGCGAGTACTTTTTCCCCGTCCTCCTCAATCTTGATGAAACGGCAGGTCGCGGTCCGCAGCTTCACATCATCCGTCCGCTTATAGCGGCGCTCCACTCGATACCGCGCAGCGCCCTCCGCACTCCTAAGTTCGAACGTAAACGCAACACTTAGCTGGTCTTCTGCCTGATTCATAATCCCCTGTGTACCACCCAGGGCACGTTCTACTTTTCCGTACAAGGCGAGGGTGATGGCATCTAGGAGCGAAGACTTACCGCTTCCGGTTGGGCCAAAAATCCCGAACACGCCACCTTCGCACAGCGTAGCAAAATCAACTTCCTGCTCGTCCCGGAAGCTGTTAATACCGGCCAGCTTTAAATGAATCGGACGCATGGACTTACCCCTCCTTCTCCTCCAGTACTTCCATAAACAGCTTCACCGTCTCCTCGTCCGGCACCGCACCACCCGTCTGCCGGCTATAAAAACGGCGGAACAACTCATCAATCGGCAGACTGGCGCGTCGCTCCATGGCTTCTGCCGCTTCCAACATATCCGGATAAACCGGGCGGATGCCAATAATTCCTCCGTGCAGGCGACGCAGCTTCTGAATGTCTTCTAACGGAATCGTATCTGGCACATGCACCTCTAGATCAATCCATGCATTCGCATCCCGTCCCTCATCAATAAAGCGGTATACCTCCGCAATCCCATCCCGTGCCTTCCACTTCACAAGCGGGCGCCCGCTTGACAGGAACAACTCTTTCACTTCGGCCGGAACGCCTGGTGTAGCGTCTATAATCGTTACCGACTTCGCCTGTCCCGCTTCCGAGAAGCTGTAGGCAAGCGGCGAGCCAGAGTAACGGGCACGAGTTGGCGCTTTTGCCACATCCTGCGGACGGTGCAAGTGACCAAGCGCTACATACTGAGCCGCTGCTGGAAGTGTCGTAGCCGATACCGTATACGCCCCCCCCACCTGGATCGGACGCTCGGATTCACTTTCAAAACTACCGAGCACATACAGATGACTCATCGCCAGATTAACAGTATGCGGTGTGAAGTACGCACTTTGCCTCGCAAACAAATGCGCCAAACGCTCATCATACGCCTGACGTAGTACTTCCTCTTCATTACTCTCAGCAAGAAGCACTTGCAGGCGTGATTCAGACGGATACGGCAGGGCAAACACGCGAGCCTCCTCTCCCGTGCGTGGCACGGCTACCGTCAGCATCTCCGCTGTCGGTAGCCCAAGCAGCGTAATGCCGTGCCGCTCTGCCAGTGGATGTGAAGCAGCAAGCCGGTCTGGATTGTCATGATTGCCCGCAATCACAATCACCCTGCGCTTCCCCCCATCCGCAAGACGTGCCATACTGTCGTAAAACAGTTGCTCAGCCGCAGATGGCGGGTTAACCGTATCAAATACGTCCCCCGCCAGCAGCAGTACATCAATGCGTTCTTCTTCGACAATGCCGCACAGCTCATCAATGAACGCTTCCTGTTCTGGCAGGCGACTGCGTCCCTCCAACGTTTTGCCGAGATGCCAGTCGGCTGTATGCAGTATTCTCATGTTCTCCCCCTTCCCTATGGCACGTACAACATACGACCGCCATCTAAAAAGTACAAAATCTTTTCTTTTACCGTACCGCCCGTAATCTGTTCAACCGCCCGAGCGTAGTAAACCAGCTGCTCCTCATAACGCGCCAGCAACAACGCATCCGTAAGCCCCTCGGTGCGGTCCGTCTTATAATCAAGCACAATCCAGCCATCTCCATCATCAATCAAACAGTCAATGACGCCTTGCACAAGCACCGTTTCCTCTTCTGTTTCCAGCCATTCTTCGCCATACGCTTCCCGCGCCGGGAGTGAAAGTGTAAATATTTGCTCGCGATATACGCGTGCCGGATCATGGGTGCGTAGCTTCTGTCCGATCTCACTCGCAAGAAACGAAGCGATCAGTTCAGCATCAACTATGCTCGCTTCTGCCTCTGTCAGCAACTCACGTCCGACAAGTCGGTCAATAAATTCTTGAATCAGCACGCTATCCGGCTCCATTCCGGGCGGCAGTTGCTGGAGCACCGTATGCATCGCCGTTCCGCGTTCGGCGGCGTTCAGTTCTTTTCTCGTAAGAAACTGCGGACGAGGTGCGACATCACTTTTGAACAGGCCTGGCATCCACGCAGGTGCCTGCCAGCCGTCTTCCTGCTGCTCAAGTTCGGCCTGCTTGCGCCGCTTCAGTTCCGATACCGACTGCTTCGGCAAAAACACAGTGGCAGCCGTATGGTCGTATTTCCATGTAAGACGTGCGGCGATTTCAGCGGCACGTCCACCTGATACGGGTACACGCTCACCATTCTGCACCGCACGCGCAAGCTCTGTCCGTTCTTCCTGTTCCGCCGATATTCCTGACAGAAGAGACGAGGCCGTACGACATGTAATCGTCCAGCGAGATGGATGAGTTGCTGTATGCACTGGCGGACGTTCCGTACAATCAATTGCATCACGGAGTATATCTGCCGCACCGTGACGCACGAGGGCAGGCCCGATCCAGTCGAGATATGTTTTGCCAGCCACCAGCTCATACGCTGGTAGATTCCAGTGCGGCGTATCCATCAGCTGCACCCATTTTTCAATCGATGCCTGCAAATTTTTGGCCGTTCCGATCAGAATGAGCTTTTCTTTTGCACGTGTTAGCGCCACGTACAGCACCCGCATCTCTTCGGCCAACTGTTCCATCCGCATCCGGCGACGCAACGCCGCATACGGCAGAGACGGGAAGCTAATGCGTCGGTCAGGATCAATATATTTCGGACCGAAGCCTAAGTCCTTATGCAGCAGGAACGCTCGGTTCAAGTCCATAAAGTTATGCTGTTTAGAAAGACCAGCCACAAACACAACCGGGAATTCCAGCCCTTTACTTTTATGAATCGTCATGATGCGTACTACGTCTTCCTGCTCGCCGAGCGAACGCGCCGTTCCGAGGTCGCCGCCCTGCTCCTGCATGCGCTCCATGAATCGGAGGAAGCGAAACAAGCCACGGAATGAAGTCGCTTCATACTGGCATGCCCGATCATACAGCGCTCGCAGATTGGCCTGCCGCTGCTTGCCGCCTGGAAGCCCTCCAGCAAAATCGTAAAAGCCAGTATCCCGGAACACATCCCAGATCAAAGTCGAAAGTGCTCCCTGCCGCGCTTTCGTCCGCCAGTCTTCCAGCTTTTGAAGAAATGACGTAAGCCGTGTGCGAAGCGTCGGATCGGCTTCTTCCATCTGTACATACGTGAGCAGCGCATCATAATACGCGCCATTTTTGTCTGCGAGTCGGATGTTCGATAATTCTTCCGCTGTCAGCTGGACAAGCGGCGAACGCAGTACACCAGCAAGCGGAATGTCCTGGTATGGATTGTCGATGACATGCAGAAGCGAGGTCATCACTTCGATCTCTGTGGCCGTAAAATAGCCGGTCGCAAGTTCCGCATACGCAGGAATGCCCAGCCCTTTGAACTCATCAGTCATAATAGGCGCCCACTGGCTTGTCGCTCGCAGGAGCACGACAACATCCCGGTACTGCATCGCCCGCATTGCTTTTGTCTGCTTGTCATACACCTGATGGCCGGATGCGATCATGCTTTTGATCTTCTCGGCGATCAATCTTGTTTCGAGCTGGACATTCTCAAGCTCGGCTGTATCAAGCACATCGACAGCTGTCTCTTCTGCATCCAATTCTGCATCGTCCGTCCATGACACCTCATCCGCATCCGCTTCATGTCGGTCAATCAGCATCACTTCCACTGATGTATCCAGTCCGTCAATCTCGGGATAATTCTCAAATCCGAACACAAGTGCAGCGTTCGTATCGTAATCAATCTCTGCCGCGTCTTCACTCATAATCTGATGAAACACAAAATTCGCGCCATCAAGCACTTCCCGACGACTGCGGAAGTTTTTCGCCAGATCAATCCGCCGTCCGCCCCCGGTTCCATCTGGCTGGAATGATTTGTACTTCGACAGAAACAAATCCGGTTCCGCCAAGCGGAAACGATAAATGCTCTGCTTGGGGTCCCCAACCATGAACAAATTCCCCACTTCCCCGTCTCCACTGCGTGAGACGAGACGTACAATCGTTTCCTGTACCCCGTTCGTATCTTGGTATTCATCGACCAGCACTTCCCCGAACTGTGCCCGGTAATCAAGCGCTGCCGCCGATGGCATAAGTTCACCTGGCTTGGCATCCGGAGCACGCAAAATCTGAAGGCAGTAATGCTCCAGATCCGAAAAATCAACCAGCCCTTTTTCTTTTTTCAATGCCGTATACCGCGCACCGAATGTCTGTACGATCTCGACGAGTTTGCCGATCAATGGTGCCAACTCCTGATTCGTCGCAAATTGCTCATCTGGCGTCATCGCAAACAATTCGCTGCGTAACTTCTCCAGCCGCTTCTTTGCCAGATCACGTACATCCTTCGCCTTCTGCACAAGAGTGGCATCATATTGATCGCCTCGGCATGCCTTCAAGCGGCCAAACGCTGCATCAGAAAACGCATCTGCCAGCTCGGTCCACGACCGCTCACTTGCTGCGATCAGCCCCTGAACCATCGACAGCTCCGGTGTAAGATTGGCTAGATACGGAGTCGGCCCACCACTCTCCTGTGCCAGACCCACCGCTCGCACAAGCAGCGCCTCAATGCCTGCAAGCTCAAGCTGTACATCACGTGTAAGCGCCCTAAACCATGTCTGCTCATAAAATTCGTCCGGTGTTCTCGCCTCATACATCGCTGCCATATCATGAAGCCACTGATCTGGGTCAGGGTGGCTGCGCGCAAAATCATACAGCCGCTGCACGAGCGCCTGTAGCGCCTCATCCCCCCGATCGCTCGCATAGCTATCCACCAGCCGAAAAAATAGTGGATCTTCCGCGATATACTGCTCATCAAACAGCCCGTCGAGCGCTTCCTGCCGCAGCAGCTGCGCTTCCGTCTCATCCGCGATACGGAACGATGGGTCCAGATCAATAAAATAGTAATATCGCTGCAACACTTCCATACAGAATGAGTGCAAGGTCATAATTGATGCACGCGGCAGGAGAGCAAGCTGACGTCGCAAGTAGAGAGACGATTGACCTCGTACCGCTTCTTCCAGCTTCTCGCCGATCCGCTGCCGCATCTCGGCTGCTGCCGCTTTCGTAAACGTCACAACCAGCAAATTGTCGACATTAATTGGGTCACTTTCATCCGCAATCCGGCGAATGATGCGCTCTACTAGCACCGCTGTTTTCCCCGACCCCGCCGCTGCCGCAACGAGAATATGTGAGCCGCGTGCCGCAATTGCGGACCACTGCTCATCCGTCCAGGTGCTTCCGATCGGTTTCTCCATCTCCATACGATTCATCTCTCTCCCCCTCTGCGCTCCATTTCACTCCACATAACATCGCTTTCCGGATCGCGTAGCACCTTGTATTCCCCCGGTTCGATCAACGGGTCGAACTGACAAACCGGCTTAAAGGAACAGTACGTACAAGCCGTACGCTTCCTTCTCCAGTACGGTGCAATCGTAACGTCTCCGGTCGTAATTTCTGTACCAATCTCGCGCATCAGCGTCCGCACATACCCACGCAGATGCGTGAACTGCTCCGCTGTCGCCACTCTGGCACTGCTGTAAAACGATCCGTCCTTTTTAAGTGCGACTGGCAGCATATCAGAATAGCCAGTGTCAAGCTGATTGTCCATCATGCGCACCACATCCGGGTCGGCAAGCACAAGTCCTTTCATTTTGAATTGCTTATGCAGCTCCGCTTCAATCGCGTCATCCGCAAGCGGACGACTGGCAGCAAGCATTGGATTGTGGACGTGGAAATACAGCACCCCAGCAGCCTCTGCAGATTGTCCGAAAAACGCCTCCGCATTTTCCAGCACGACATCCAGATACACAAGCATTTGCAGCGACAGGCCAAAATACACATCTTCAAGCGCCAACCCCTTCGCACTTGACTTGTAATCCAGCACACGTAGCAGAAGTCCACCTGGCCCATCCGCACCGTCTACCCGGTCAATGCGCCCGATTAGCTGCATACGAGTTCCGTCCGCCAACTCGACTTCGAGTGCAGGCAGTCCGCCATCTCCCATGCCAAATGCTACTTCCAGCGCCCGTGGTGTGAATGCGCTGCGCCGCGCCTGAACAGCAAGCACAGCCGCAGCTCGCCCCACAACATTCGTCAACTTATGGGACAAATACTCATTGCGCCGTGAGCTAAGCAATATATTTTTCTGCAGCTTCGGCGTCAGCTCTGCTACCATTTCTTTCGCCAGAGCATGCGCCTGATCTGCTTCTAGGCTACTCCATTCCCGGTTCTGCTCCACCAGTCGATCCCCGACCATCTTAAGTGCGGCGTGAAACAACTGACCAATGTCTGGAGCTTCGAGCCGATACAACTCCCGTTCTTTTAACTTCAACCCATACGTAGCGAAATGGGAGAACGGGCACGACTTGTATTTCTCCATCCGCGACACGCTTGCCCGAATGGTCTCCCCATACAGCCGCTTGCTAATCGGTGCGGGCAGACGCGCTTCTTCATTGCGGTAGAACAGCCCGCGCGTAAGCAACAGAAGCTCATCCCGGTTCCGGTCATACAGCGCGTTATACACATCCCACCAGAGTGGCGCAAGCGCATATCCTTTGTTCCACTGCCCAAGCAGTCCAATCAGGCGGGATAATGCCCGCGCAGGCCCGGTTATAAACGAAAGCTGTTCTTCTTCTGGCACATCTCCCGGTTCATCCGCAGCAAATGCTTGATCAGCACGTGGAACCATCTCGGCAAGGCGCTTCAAGGCCGGGGCCGGAAGAAGTGCCTTGCCCTCTTCATCCGCGAGTGGGCAACTCACCCACAACCGTTCACGCGGAGAAGCAAGCGCCCTGTACAACATCAGCTCTTCATCCAGAATACGGCGGCGTCCACCCGGTGCAAGTTCAATCCCGGTCGCTGTCAGTGCCTCCCGCTCCGCATCCGACAACATCCCACTCTCCGGGGGACGTGCCGGAATAACACCATCGTTCACGCCGAGAATAAACACACACGGCACATTCGCAAACCGACTGCGCTCTAGTTGTCCGATTAGCACCTGGTCAAACGAAGGCGGCACTAAAGAAAACTTCAAATCTTCTAATCCGGCATCGACCACATCTGCAAATAGATCAAGTGTCAGTTTCTCATCTCCAAGCACTTCCACCAGCTGATCCATCAGTGTAATGACCGCCTGCCATACTTGCCCATGCCCCCGTGCCTGCTCCGGCTGCCCGTTCACCCGTGCTTCTTCACTCCATGTCTCAAGGCGGCCCGGAATCTCACAGGCTAGTAAAAAGTCATACAATGCTTCGCACATCGCCCGCACCGTTTTCGCTTTTCCGAGATCCTCTTCCAGGCGAGCCAGTGGTTTCGCAACCCGATGGCGCAGGGTGTTCAATTCACGTTCTACGCGGGCTTCGTCCGTCGACTGATCACCTGCTTCCAGTTCCGCGTCCAGCCCACGGTAGATGCGGTACGTCCACGAATCCGACTGTGTCCAGCGGTAGCCCTCGATGCCGTGAGCCAGCACATAATTCTCAAGCCGATCCAGGCTATGGCGCAGGACAGGTAGCTCTTCCTTCTCCTGCGGCACCAGCAGCAAGTCCGTCTTCACGCAGCGGAATACTGCATCGTATTTCCACCCATAGCGCACTGCTTCTAGCGCCGAACGAATGAGTTCGGTCAGCGGATGATGCATCATGGGACGCTTCTCATCGAGGAAGAACGGCAGATCATAATCGGCGAACACCGTCGTAAACACATGCTCATATGCGTCAAAATTGCGCACCACAACTGCAATATCCCGGAAGCGATAGCCTTCTTCTCGTACAAGCGCCACAATGCGGCGGGCTGTGGCATCCACTTCTGCACGTCGATTCGCAGCTGTGCGCAGCATAATCACCGATGCATCTCCCTCATACTGAGGAGCCGGGCGCTCCGACCAGTGCGCTTCTATGTGAGCAAGCGCCTGATTACTACCATAGCGTGGCGGCAAGGCAGGTGACAGCAGAACCGGGTCTTCCACCCGTACGCCACTCTCCCGCGCCAATCGAACAAGACGTTCATACGCCACAGCCGGTGTATAAAACAAATCCAGCTCATTCGGCCCGTCTGCTTCTCCATATATCCGGTCAAGCGGCAGGGTAACCGTAACCCGGTTCACCGTACGCAAAAGCGAAGCAATGACAAGCATCTCTTGCGGTGTAAACGTCTCGAACCCATCAATCCATACATTCGCCCCTTCGAGAGTTCGAACATCCGACAAGCGAGAGGCAAGAAGCGGCAGGTAGTGTTCACTGTCCAAATACCGTCCGGCAAGCATCTGCTCAAGCTCTCCAAAAATGAGCTGCATATCATGTAGCTTATCCGGCAGAAATCCCGCCCCTTCCAGCGATTCAGCTGCTTCGATAAGTGCAGCTCGGCGTGCTTCCAAGTCATCTGCGCCTACGTTATAGCGCATAAGCTCGCAGTACATGCCTTCTAGCTGCTCGACGAATCCCGCGCGCGAGGCGGCCCGTCCGAACACTTTCAGCTCGCCCGCGTGATTCGCCAGAATACGGCGCAGCGCCATTCGAATGCCTGTACTATCAATATGAATGCGCGCAAGTCCCCCTGCTTCGCGCAGTACATTCCAGGCAAGACGCCGGAAGCTAAGCACTTGCGCCCGCATCATCCCTTGCTGCCCGGCAAGTGTCTGCTCAGCCTGAAAGCTCATCTGCGGCGGCACCATATAAATAAGCGGGCTGCCGAGCGGTGAAGTCGCAAGCTGATCCCGAATTTCTGTGAGGCACTGCGCACTTTTGCCACTGCCAGCCCGGCCTGCTATGATTCGTAAACTCACATTCTTCCCCTCCCCTTCTTTACGTTTTATGTCATTCTATCATTGTAAAACAGATCATTCGTTCGTACAAATCATTTTGTTCGCTTCTGCCAGCACCTCTCCAATCTTCCGCTCATGCACGACTAGATCGGCCAGATAGTCAAGCTCTGTCAGTTCCATGTTAACAATGACAAGCTTTTCTATTATCCTACCACGAAAAAGAGCCTGCTGCTCTACAAGAAGCAACAGGCTCTCAAACTGAAAATTACTTACAAAACGTACTTCACAATTTCACTAACTTCCTTGCGCGGTAACTTCTTAGGCTGGTCTTTTGGATACCCCAGAGCAACGACCATGTTGATTTGCTTTTCTGGATCGACTTGCAAATACTCCGCCATTTTATCTTGCGCGAGTAGAATCGGTCCTGTCATCGCACAAGTCCCGAGTCCTCGTACATGAGCCGCTAACATCAGGTTCTGAATCGCTAAACAACTGCTTTTAATCCCTTCTTCATCCCAGATCGCTGGGGGTACGAATTGCACCGGATCAAAAATTTTCTCACGGAACTTAGAACGATACGGAGTAGCCAGACAGACAATCAAGACAGGGGCATCAGCAAAAGCAGTCGCATACGGGCCGAACGAGCGAGTAAGCAGCTTGCCTTCCTTTTCAAATCCTCTCTGTCCTGCCTCTTCCGCTTTTTTATGTAAAGCATCCCATGTCATTTGTTCAATCGCTTTAATCGTATCTTTGTTTTTGATCACAATAAATTCCCACGTTTGCGAATTCGTGTCACTCGGCGCATACCGGGCACAGTCCATAATTTCGTCAATTTCTTCTATAGGAACATCTTGTTCGGTAAATTTACGAACGCTCCGTCTTCCATGAATAATGTCTTTGAATGCAGTATAATCCAAATTTAAAACCTCGCTTCTCATTTTCTTAAAGATAATACGTCAACAATAGTATTATAGAACAAAACTTGGCCTCATTCGAATACAGTTTCTCCTGTCCTTGTATTATCATCGTATTGGAATAATTTTCAGGGTATGAATAAACCACTCTTTCCTTACCCATTCTAGGTAAGGAACCTAAACCAATGAAGGAGGATGCATACGATGAGCAGCCGTCAATCCCGACCAATCGAACGTCCGCATAAGTTGTCCAAAACACAGGAAGTGCTGTATAACCACGAGTTCAAAATGGCCGATCAGGTCGGTGGGTACCGCAATCAGACACGTTCCCGCAGCCAGAATACAAACACGTCCGAAAAACACTCGTAATCAGAAAAAAGCCTGCTGATTCTACTACGTCAGCAGGCTTTCTATTTTCACAAGCAAACCAGCTTCTATTCGTTCTTCCCTTGCTTCTCAAGCGCTGCTTTCAGCAAATCGCCGAGACTCGATGAGAACGTTTCATCCTTCGCATATTTCTGCACGAGCTGCTTCTCCTCACGCTTTGTTACCTTCTTGCCGCCGCCTTTTACATCCTCTAGCTTTTCAACAATGCCGCACGGCTTACATTGGAAGAACTTGCCCGCTTTTCCGGTTCGAATCTCCATCTTCTTATGACACTGTGGACAGCGATGATTCGATACTTGGGCTTCGGCAGCGCGACGGTAGCCGCACTCACGATCCGGACAGATCAGCTGCTTGCCTCGCTTGCCCTTGAATTCCTGCAAATTCTTGCCGCATTCCGGGCATTTCGAGCCTGTCACGTTGTGTGGCTTGTATTCCACATCGCTTGTACGGATTTCCTTGACGAGCTTGCCTGTCTGCTCGCGGATACTTGAAAGGAATTGACTGGCATTGCCGCGACCACGCGCGATGTTTTCGAGTTCCTGTTCCCATTTCGCTGTTAACTCCGGAGAGCGCAGTTCACGGGCGACGAGCTTAATAAGCTGCTGACCTTTTTTCGTCGGGTGCAGGCGCGTACCCTGCCGCTCTATCGTATCAGACTTCACGAGCTTCTCAATAATATCGGCGCGCGTCGCCGGGGTACCCAGATTGTGCTTCTCCATACGAGTAAGCAGATCAGACTCTGTAAAACGAAGCGGCGGCTTCGTCATCTGGCTGCGCATCTCACATCGTGTCACCGCAAGCACAGCCCCTTCTGTCAGTGTCGGAAGTGACTGGTCTGCCAGCTCGTCGCTGTTCGCCTCATCCCCTGGTACAGCTTCCATGCCGTATACTGTTTTCCAGCCCGCATCGGTCACCGTCCGGCCATTCGCGTACAACATCTCACTCGCCACATCAACGGTCACCTGGAGACTATCATATTTATATACCGGATAGAAAAGTGCGATAAATCGGCGCACAATCAAGTCATATAGCTTACGCTCGTCGTTCGTCAATTCACCTAATCGCACCGGCTCTTCTGTCGGGATGATCGCATGGTGGTCCGTGACTTTCGTATCATCGACAATCCGCTTCGTGATCGGTAGCTTCGATAACTTCAAAAGCGGGCGCACAAGCGGCGCATATGGGCCCACTTCGATACGGTCAAGTCGGCTTTTGAGCGTATCGACCATATCACTTGTCAAGTGGCGTGAATCGGTACGCGGATACGTGACAAGCTTGTACTGCTCATATAACCGCTGCAGCACATTTGACGTCTGCTTCGCAGAAAATCCATACTTTTTATTCGCGTCCCGCTGCAGCTCGGTCAAATCGTAGGCAAGCGGTTGCGGCTCGGTTTTTTCTATTGTTTTGACACGAACGACTTTACCCTGCCCATTCTCCACCCGCTCACGTATCGCTTCTGCCCGACTTTTGTCAAATAGGCGACTATCCTGATTCGCAGCGTCGCGCCACATGCCTTTAAACGCACCGAAGTTCGCTTCAATGGTCCAGTATTCGAGTGGCTTGAATGATTCAATTTCTTTCTCGCGGTCCATCATCATCGCAAGCGTCGGCGTTTGCACACGTCCCGCCGCTAGCTGGGCGTTGTACTTGCTTGTAAGCGCCCGCGTACTATTCAGCCCGATCAGCCAGTCCGCTTCCGCCCGGCAGACCGCCGACTGATACAAGTTGTCATAGTCATGCCCGGGCTTCAGATGCGCAAATCCGTCCCGAATCGCCTTATCGGTCTGCGAGGAAATCCATAGGCGGTAGAACGGCTTCTTCCACTTCACAAGCTCCATAATCCAGCGAGCAACAAGCTCACCTTCCCGGCCCGCATCGGTTGCGATGATCAGATCCTTTAGGTCATTCCGCTTCACAAGCTGTGAAACCGCGCGGAACTGGTGCGATGTTTCCCGAATGGTTTTCAGCCGCATTTTGTCCGGGATGATCGGCAAATCCTCAAGCTTCCACGTCTTGTATTTCGGATCGTAGTCTTCTGGCTCCGCCAGTTCGACGAGATGACCAAGCGCCCAGGTCACCACATATTTTGGACCTTCAAAATGGCTTTTATTTTTCTGCGTGCAGCCGAGCACACGGGCGATTTCTTTCGCCACGCTCGGCTTTTCCGCCAGTACGAGTGATTTCATCTATGTAATCTCCTGTTTCTCTAGTTTCGGTTTTAATTGTAGCGGGTTTAACAAAACCGAGCAAGAAGTGCATCCAGGAGCTTTCCATTCTCATCATCAAAAATAAACCATCCTCTTCCTATATTCCTCGAGATAGGGTATCTTAAAAATACTTGTATAATCGAAAAGGAGTGCAATCCCCCTATGACAGAAATAGAAATTTTACATAAAGAGGCCATGGATATGCTGTTAGCAACCAGCCGAACGTTCTTTATCCCCATTCACCATTTACCATCCGGACTACAAGAAGCTATTGCAGCCGCCTATCTTTGTATGAGAGCGATTGATGAGATAGAAGATCATCCGACACTTCCTTCCGATATCAAAATTCACCTGCTGCGCTCTATTAGTTTACTTTTAGAGGAATCCGCCGAAGAAACTGAACTAGCACAATTATTGCAGCCTTATCACGCTCTATTACCAGACGTCACCTTGCGATTGGCAGATTGGATCAAGCTCAGCCCGTCCACCATTACCCCTAATATTTTGAAATCAACCGCCATCATGTCAACCGGAATGGCCGACTGGGTTGCAAAAGAGTGGAAGATTACAAGCCAAGAAGATCTGGATGACTATACATTCTATGTCGCAGGTTTAGTCGGTATCTTACTCTCGGAAGTATGGAAATGGTTCAATAGTCATGTGGAAACCGATCAAAAATTGGCTGTAGCCTTTGGCCGTGGTTTACAAGCGGTTAATATTATTCGCAATCGTGACGAAGATCTCGCCCGAGGAACCGATTTTTTTCCTGATGGATGGACGAAAGACGACATGTTTGCGTATGCAAGGCGCAATCTGGAATTAGCCAATCAATATGTGGGCGATATTGAATCGGGTCCGGTTCTTACCTTTTGCCGTATCCCCCTTCTGCTTGCTCACGGCACGCTCGATGCGTTAGCCAGAGGCGAGGAAAAACTAAGTCGGGCTGCTGTCGAAAGTCTCGTAAATCAGGTGACCGAAGGAAAATAGTCATCTAACCTAGAAAACCGACCTGAGCCTACGGTCGGTTTTTTCTACGTTTTTCTCCCTTATAAAAAACGAGAGGCTTGTATATATAAATCTCTTATTTTTGGCCCAGGCTCCTCCCGCAACTCTCTAGCCAGCAGTTTTTCGAAATCATGATACACGGATAGCGCCTGAGGAATATCTCCTGCACTTATATAATGATTCATCAACCTATAACAATATTCATCTCGATAGGGCTCCATTATAACCAATTGGTATAATAGCCGCTCTTTTGTCTTCTTATCCTGACAGCGTTTTGTATTCGCGTCCAGCCAGCTACTATACATTTCCCGTACTTGCTTTCGGTATCCACTCGCCCAGTGAAAAGCTTCTTCGCCCATATAATCACCTTTATATGTGGTCAACATCATTTCTAACGAGGCGTCGCTTACATTTTCGATACTCTCTTTTATTCGTTGCTCTATTTCTTCCACATCACTCACCAACTCTTGTACGTTCAACGCATACTTCTCATCTGAGAAAAGAACCGGCTTCGCAAATCTCATCTTTTTTAATGTACTTCGTAGATGATACATACTCGTATGAAGGAGAGAAGATGCCTTTTCCCCTTCCAGATCTGACCATAAATCGACCATAATTTTATCCCGATGGACTGCCTGACCACGATGATGCCATAAATAAGCAAATAGCTCTTTTGTCTTTCTCGTTCGCCATTTTACCTGCTGCCCGTCTTTATCATATAGCACAAACGTCCCCAGGCAACAAACCCTGGCCTGATGGGATTCCTTTTCTTTATGTAGTCCTGTTTGGACAATCCGAGTGTGGTGAAGTCTCTCTATGGTTTTTTTCAACCGTTCTTTTCGTACAGGCTTCAATAAGTAATCGATCGCGTTAATCTCAAAAGCTTCCACCGCATATTGATTATACGCTGTCACAAAAACGATATGTACATGATCATCGAGGCGCATCATTTTTTCCGCTGTTTGCAATCCATTGATGCCTGGCATTTCAACATCAAGAAATACAACATCGACCTCTTGTGTTTGTACTGCCTCCACTGCATCAAAAGGGTTGCGGTATTTGCCGATAACGGTTACTCCCCCAATTTCCTTACACAGTATTTCCAGTACATCCAATGCCATCTCTTCATCATCTACCAGCATTGCCCTCATAGCACAACTCCTTCGTTTAAGGCCACAATTATTTTTGTACCTGTTTCACTTGAACTTTCAATTTGTAATTGACAATTATAGATCGTCTGTAGACGTTTATTTACGTTACGGAACCCTACTCCGTTGTATTGACCGCCGAGGATTTGTTGGATGCGTGCTTCAGGAATCCCACTCCCGTCATCCTCTACGATAATTTGAACCGTATTCTCCACTTGACGAACAGATATTTTCACTGTCCCCCCGGAAATTTTGGGTGAAATCCCATGCTGGATCGCATTTTCTACGAGCGGTTGAATGGTAAGCGGCGGAAGCAAGCATTCGACATTCTCATCAATATCAAACAGAACCTGAAGTCGATGAGAATATCGTACTTTTTCAATCTCTAAATAAGCACGAACCAATTCGAGTTCTTGTTGTATCGGAATGACTCGATCCATACGATTAAAATCAAATTTTGCACGTAAATAGTACACTAAGTCATGAATGATTCCACGCATTTTTTCAGCATCCTTATACGAGAGAGACACGACTGTATTTAATGCGTTATATAAAAAATGCGGAGTAATTTGAGCTTGTAAGAAGTCTAGCTCATGCTGAACGGCATCTTGCGCTGATTTTTTCATAAGAAGAAGAGACGCCACTCTGGCCTTTAATTCCGCAAGTTCGACAGGTTTTGGTAAAAAATCATTGGCACCTGCTTCAAAAGAGGCGAGAATATCCCCCACTTGTCCGGCTGCCGTCAACATAAGAATCGGTATTTCACTTAAGCTGGCGGTTTTTCGAATGTGTTTACACACTTCTAGACCGGATATTCGCGGCATCATAAGATCAAGAATAACCAGATCAATAGTTGGATGATTGTATAACGCGTCAAAAGCTTCCGCGCCATTTTTTACAGCAATCACAGAATGTCCCATAGCATCAATCGCATTGATGACTACGTTTAAATTAGAATATTCATCATCTACTACTAATACCGTGCTCGTTCCTTCCTTCATCCTTTTATAAGGGGTAGTAAAAGACATAACGTGCACATTTGTATCTGTTATAGAAAATTTCTTTTCCTCTCTTTGTCTTTCGTTTTTCACCACTGGCAGGGTAAATCGAAAACGAGATCCCCTCCCTACCTGTGACTCCACATCAATCCTGCCTCCGTGTAATTCTACTAATTGTTTCGTGATGTTCAAACCAAGGCCAATCCCGTTATTTTCTCGAGTCATATGCGCTTCTAGTTGATGGAATGATTGAAAAATTTCATCATATTTGTCTTCAGGTATTCCTGCTCCCGTATCCTTCACAACAATCTCCAAAAACTCCCCGCGTACTTGTGCAAAAATTTCAACCGTTCCACTTGTGGTGTATTTCATCGCATTATCGATTAAGTTGTAAAAAATTTGATGCAACCGATTTTCATCAACATAAACACTCGGTAAATCTTCCGGAATACGATTGCATAGTGTGATTTCTTTCTCTTGCTGTAGAATTGAGAACGTGGCGAGAACGGTATGAGCACTTGTTCGCACATCAACAAAAGATGGATAGAGGGTCAATTCTCCCTGCTTCATTTTCGAAACATCGATAATATCATTAATCAGGTTAGACAAGCGCTTGCCAATCGAATGAATCAAGTACAGGCTCTCCTTTTGCCTTGCATTGATTTTGTCTGCTATTTCCTCTAGCAATATTTGCGTCATATTAATAATCCCATGCAACGGTGTTCGTAATTCATGCGAGGTTTTCGCCAGAAATTCATCCTTTAGTTTATCAACCGTCAACAATTTCGTGGATAGCTCTTCATTTTTCTTGAACGCATTATACGAACGAAGTGACATCAATAAGGAATGCATTAACATAAATAAAAGAGGTTCAAAAGGGGGGAGAATATTCGTAGATGAATATCCCCTTATATTAAGCGTAGTATCAACCATATACATCATGAAAGAAAAAGCACCGACCGTAAGATAGATGGCCCCTTCCATTCCTCTAATCGCTGCCAGTACAGAAATATAAATCATATAAAAGTACGGCACACTTGCAAAAAGGGAGAAAGGCAGCTCCAGATGTGTATAAATGCTCATCGGAAAAACAAAGGATGCTATGATTAATGCGCTGCCGACAAAAACGCTTATCTGTACAAACCACAAAAAACAGAGTGTAGAAAAGAAAAAATACGTATACAAAATAAGACTTACATTCGAAATAATGCCTGATATCACTTGTAGCTTTTGAAATAAAAAATAATCAATCTGAGGAAATAACGTATACAGCACTTTTTCTCCATGCGTCACTACATATAATCCTGAAAAAAAACAAAACACAGCAAAAGACAGCAAAGAAAAGTCTTTCCTTCTCTGCATATATAATCCTAAAAAGTAAATGCCCATAACAACAATCCCCGTAAGCATAATCCAGTCAAATGCAAGGGCCTGTTCTCTCAAGGAAGAAATCGTCTGCTGATCCCCGAAATAGATCGAGTGAAAAATCCCGCCACCAGGAGCGTACACATAATTCGAAACGTGAACAATCACATCAACTTTATCCCCTGATACATTCACATAACGTACATACGGTGTATTTTCAGGGGAATACGTTCCTTGTATGCTCGGAACCCCGCTCGCGCCTACTAGATGACCATTTATATAGATTCTATTTGCCATACGAATATTTGAGGTTTTTATACCAAATATTCGCTCCTGACCGTTTACTTTTATTTGTAGATGATAGGTCGCACTGCCATAAGGAGGAAGTTTTTTACCCTGGATACTATAATCATTCCATAAAGACGGAACTTTTACATATGTAGGATTTTTCTGTCCGGCTTCAAGATCTTTTGGCTCAAGCAATTGGTCCGGATAAAACGCCCACTCTCCATCCAGGGATACAGCTCCTTTTTTCTCAAAATCCCACGCTGATAAATCAAGAACACCCCGTTGTGCGTGCGGCGTTTCTTTCGAGGTAAACTTTTCAAGAACGATCCAAAAAAGAAAAAACATAATAAAGAAAGATAAAAGACATATTCCAAATGCCAGTAGTCTTGTTTTCATACACTTCCCCTATGTATTAAAAGATGATCCAGTAGTATCACGCACCAGGTTTCGCAAATAGCGTGCTGCCGCCACCATTCGTGAACCGTACCACGAAAACATCTCTCCATCCACCAGCACAACCGTACTGTCTGGAAACAGCGCCGAAAGCGCCTCTCGATGCTTCTGGGCAAACGGGAACGGCTCCGATGACAGGAACAAATAATCCGGTGCTGCTGCACGGATGTCATCTTCCGTCACCGCCGGATAACGGCCTTCCGCTTCCGCAAACACATTTACAAATCCGCAGCGCGAGAGCAGCGAGTGAATATACGTATGATCCCCCACGACCATGTATGGATTCTGCCAGATGAAATATGCTACACGCTTACCGTCTACTTGCATCAGTTCCGCAAAGCCTGTCTCAATCTCACGAATCAGTTGCTTCGCTTCCACGCGTGCGCCGACAACTCTACCAAGATCACGGATCATATGAAGCGCATCCTCATACGTCTCGACGTCCGTCACATACACCGGATACGATTCCGCAAGGCGCTCGACCATCTCTTTCGGATTCTCTTCTTTTTCCGCAATAATCAAGTCCGGGGCAAGCGATGCGAGTACATCATCTTTGACCTGCTTTGTACCACCGACGCGCACGACATCCGCAAGTGCCTCTGTCGGGTGAATACAGAACTGCGTCCGCCCAATTACTCGCTCCCCCACGCCAAGCGCAAACAACGTCTCGGTCAGCGACGGGCAGAGTGAAACAATCCGCTTTGGGGGAAATGGAACGGCAACCGACCGCCCCAGATGATCGAGAACATGCTTGATAGTCATACAATCTCTCCTTCCAGCTGCTCAATGTATTCACATAGTCCGATTTGTTTCTCTTTTCCCTATCGTAGCACAAACGCCAGTCATCCGGCTCTATTTTTCACATATCACGGAATGTGATATAATATATAGTTGGTATATAAATCTGCAAATAAAAGGATGGAGATACATACATGATCAGCACAACTGGTCTTACGCTACGCTACGGGAGCCGCGCCCTGTTCAGCGATGTAAACATTAAATTTACGCCGGGCAACTGCTACGGCTTAATTGGCGCAAACGGCGCTGGAAAATCGACATTTCTCAAAATTTTGTCCGGTGAGATTGAAGCGTCAAGCGGTCAGGTGAACATTACACCGGGTGAGCGTCTGGCAATTCTGAAACAGAACCACTTTGAATTCGATGATTGCGAAGTGCTCAAAACCGTAATCATGGGCCACCGCCGTCTATACGAAATTATGGTTGAGAAAGATGAACTATACGCAAAGCCGGACTTCTCGGATGAAGACGGCATGCGTGCTTCTGAACTGGAAGGCGAATTCGCGGAGCTGAACGGCTGGCAGGCGGAAGCGGAAGCAGCCGAGATGCTGATGGGTCTTGGCATTCCGGTTGATCTGCATGATAAACTGATGCAAGATTTGGACGGAAGCCAGAAGGTCCGTGTTCTGCTTGCACAAGCACTGTTCGGCAATCCAGACATTCTACTGCTCGATGAGCCGACCAACCATTTGGATCTCGAATCGATTCAATGGCTGGAGAACTTCCTATATAATTATGAAAATACCGTAATCGTCGTATCCCATGACCGTCACTTCCTGAACAAAGTATGTACGCATATCGCGGATATCGACTTTGGAAAAGTGCAAATGTACGTAGGTAACTACGATTTCTGGTATGAATCGAGCCAGCTAGCATTGAAGCTTGCGAAAGACGCAAATAAGAAAACGGATGAAAAGCGCAAAGAGTTAGAAGCGTTCATTCGCCGTTTCAGCTCGAACGCATCTAAAGCAAAGCAAGCAACATCGCGTAAGAAACAACTTGATAAGCTGACACTCGAAGACATCAAGCCGTCTTCTCGTCGCTACCCGTATATTAATTTCAAAGCCGAGCGCGAAGCTGGTAAGGATATTCTTAGCGTACGCGATTTGTCGAAAACCATTGAGGGCGAGAAAGTACTCGATAACGTAACCTTTACCATTAATAAAGGCGATAAAATTGCGCTCGTTGGTCAAAGTGAGTTGGCTCGAACTACGCTTATGCAGATTGTAATGGGCGAAGTGGAAGCAGATGCAGGTGAATTCACATGGGGCGTTACGACGTCACAGGCGTATTTCCCGAAAGACAATGCGGAATACTTCGAAGGCTGCGACTTGAATCTCGTCGACTGGCTGCGTCAGTATTCACACGATCAGGATGAAACGTTCGTGCGTGGCTTCCTCGGTCGTATGCTGTTCTCCGGTGAGGAAGCGCTGAAAAAAGCGAGCGTATTGTCCGGGGGCGAAAAAGTTCGTTGCATGCTGTCGCGCATGATGCTCAAGGGCGCAAATGTCCTGCTGCTTGACGAACCAACGAATCACCTTGATCTCGAATCGATCACAGCACTCAATAACGGCCTAATGGAATTCGATGGCACGATCATCTTTGACTCGCATGACCATCAGTTCGTACAGACCGTTGCCAACCGTGTGATTGAGATTACGCCGAACGGGCTGATCGACAAGCAGATGGAGTATGATGAGTACCTCGCAAACGATGAAGTGAAAGCACTGCGCGAGAAAATGTATAGCTAGAATGTGAGAATAAGCTGCCCAAAAAGTCAGAACATGGCGAACAGGGCAGCTTTTTTCGTGATATCGACAATGTGTAGTGGTCAGGGAGTAGGAGAAGGGATGAGCCGTTCGCTTGAGTACACTTGCAGGGAAGCTCTGACTGTCCGCTCCGGGAGCTCGGCGAACTCGCCCGCAAAGAAAAGCCCTCGATGCTAATTCACCGAAGGATTGCGGGCAGAAGCCCATTCGCCGTTCTCCCTCCGCTGAGTAGGCGCGTACAGGCGCTCTCTTGCTCTTCCCTTCTCCCACTCCCCGCACAACGTTTCGGTTTACAAAAAACGCGCAACGCCAGAATGGATTTGCTCGGATAGACACTGGCTTTTTGGAAGTCTGCTTTCTTTATTTTTTACCTGCATAGCAAAGCTCAACCTCTTGATTATGCTTGGGGCTTTTCATCCAAACTGTGTCAGGAGTGGGATCGGGCGGGGCAACGGAACGCCTGTACGCGATTCCCAGCGGAAGGGGACAGACGAACGGGCCTTTGCCCACAATGCTTCGATGCACACACATCGTAGACATCTTTTGTGGGCGAGTTCGTCTGGCACTTGGAGCGGACAGTCCTAACTTCTTTGTAAGCGTACCGAAGTGACGAGGCTCCGTCCGATCCCACTCCTCCACCACACTTTGGAGAACCCCCTCCCCAAGAAAAAAGAGACTGCCTCAACCGCTGTGTTACAGCTTTCGAGACAGTCTCTTACTTTCTATGAAGCTTGTGACTAGCAAACTATGAACGTCTAGTGATTCAAGTCTGCGATGTGCCCGGTTTTCATGTAAAGGGTCCATTCCCCAATGTTAGTGGCATGGTCGCCAATCCGTTCGAGGGCATGGAGAAGCTTGATATACTGGATCGCTTCACGGAAGTGCTGCGGTTCTTTTTCAAGAAGCGATTCAAGCATTTCAACGTTACGACGATGCAGCGTGTCAATCACGTCATCCATGTCATTTAACGTGTGAAGCGGATTGATGTCCTCTTTTTCGAACGCCTGGATAGTAGTATCAAGAATGCCTTTAACTGCGTCTGTCATGTCCATGATGCTAAAAAACGGAAGCTCTTTTTCCGTCTTATCCATACGGATGACGGCATCCGCCATATCTACCGCTTGATCACCAATGCGCTCGAGATCCGTTACGATTTTCAAATATGCGCCAACCGTGCGCATGTCTCCTGCTACTGGAGCCTGTAAAGCGATAAGGCTAAGGCTGTGCTTAGATACGCTATCAGTTAAAGCATTCGCTTCTTCATCTTGTGCAGTAACCTCGCGAGCCAGTTCAGCATTTTTCTGCTCAAATGCCTGGGTAGCCTGCAAGAAATGGCCACGTACCATATAAGCCAGCTCAATAATTTGTTGTTTTACTTGTTCGAATGAATGTGTCTGCATCAACTATGTCGCCCCTTCTGCTCAGTTCTTTACTTACTCATCATAATGAAGAAATAAGGAAAAGCGAGCGAAATTTACTATTCTTTACATCTTCTTTACATTGTTGATGAATCGTTAAGAATTTAATTCCTTTCTGTATAATTGACGGATCGAATTTTCAGAAATACAATGAATGGAAAGAAGCGTAAAGAAACGGGGAAATGGTATGAAAAACCAGTATATTTTTCTGGATTTTGAATTTACAACGTTTGAGAAGAAAGAAGCGCCACGCGGATTTTTTCATGAAGTCATCGAAGCCGGGATAATTGTCGTAAAAGACTGGGAAATCATCGATACGTACTCATCCCTTGTTTCGCCCGTGTTTTTTCCCGAACTCGGCGAGAAATGCCGAAAGCTAACCGGCATTACACAGGATGATGTACAGAGTGGGATTCCGTTTGATCATATGATTATGGAACTGTTGACACGCTATGAGCCAGCAGGAACGACGCTCGTTACGTGGGGCGATCTCGATATTAAAGGACTACGCCGTAACTGTCGAGAGCACAAGGTAAAGTTCCCTTTCTCGGTCATGCTTGATGACTGGCTGGATCTGTCCAAAGCATATCAGTTTTACTACGGACATAAAGACACGCCAGGGCTATGGGCAGCCCTGACGAAATACGGATTGGCTGATAAAGCTCAGGCGCACCGGGCGCTTGATGATGCAGTCGCTACTTTTAAGGTTATGCAACAGATGCAACAGGACAACTGGGTATACGACCCGAAAAAACCGACGATGCAGACGTCCATTGCCGATCTGATGGACGGCAGTAACATGGCGCTGCTTGAAAAATTACGACAGCAGCTCTCCTAATCAAAAAACTCTCCCGCTACCATATGTGCGGGAGAGTTTTTTTAATTATGGCATCATTGCATAAGCGCCTGGTCCGATTAAAGCTACCCCAACGGCAACTGCAATCAGAATCAAGTTGTATTCAAATCCATCTTGTGTTACCCAGTATCCGTTTTTGCCATGTACTGTGAAGATCGCAACCAGCATGGTAATCACGATCAGTGCAGCTCCAATCGGTGTGAGCAAGCCTGCCGCAAACAACGCGCCTCCTACTAATTCACTCGCTCCTGCCAGGAAGGCCATCAATACACCTGGTTTTACACCAATCGATTCCAACCATCCTCCAGTACCTTTCAGCCCATAACCGCCAAACCAGCCAAACAATTTTTGTGCACCATGCCCCATAAACGTTACACCAATGATTAAACGAATAAGTAAAAGTCCAGCATTCATCATTTTTTCTCTCCCATAAAATTATTTTTTGTTTGTAACTAACTTTATATAAGTATAATAAACCATTACACTTACTTTTGTCAAGTAACTATTATGAATCAAACCCATCTCTATTCCCCTATAGTGACAATCTTGCAGTCGGTCATCTATGTATGCCTTCGCCTATGACGTTCATGTTCAATAGAAAAGAGGCTCTCTCAGTCACCATGTACTGGCTTGAGACAACCTCTTCCGTTACTCGCTCTATATCCGTTCCACTTCTACCCGTGTCGAGAAAAACACGGCCCCGCCGCCCATATCCGCAAGGCGGTCTGGCGTGAGTGCATTAGCAAGGCGCGCCTCACCTTCCGCTTCTGCCCACAAGCCCTGTGTCACTGTAACACCGGATAATACAGTATCACCGACTGCTGCCGTAAGCACACAGTCACCCCGGTCGTTGTATACGCGCACTTTGTCACCATTCGCGATGCCGCGCTCTGCCGCATCTGCCTCATTCATATACAGACGTGGTGTTTTTTCGAGTATGGCATGCTTTTCATTATTGGAAAATGTAGAATTCAAAAAATTATGATTCGGTGCCGGAATGAACAGCAACGGATACGTATCCGGCTCCGCAATCGGCACATACGTTGGTAAGGCCGGATAGCCGTCACGCTCCATCCGCTTAGAACGCAGTTCAATCTTACCGCTTGGCGTCCGCAGACGACCCGGTGGAAGCGGTCGATCTGTTATCGTTAGTGAAACAACCGTTTCCTCCAGCAGTCGCTCGTATGTAATGCCTGCTAGATACGGATTGGCCGGATAATCTAACGCCTGGCGAATGATCTCCTCATCTGACTCGTATAGCGCAGGCTCGGTTAGACCAAGTGCTTTGGCAAGCAAGCGAAATACGTCTGCGTTTGATTTACTTTCGCCATACGGTGGGATGACCGACTGCTGAAGCGCGATTGCATGCTGCCAGTATGACGTATACAAATCAAGATTTTCATACGAGGATGTCGCCGGAAGCACAATATCAGCGTACCGGGCAGTTTCCGTTAAAAACAGATCGTGCACGACTGTGAACAAATCCTCGCGAGCAAGCCCCTGCTTGACCCGGTTGTTATCCGGTGCAACCACGACTGGATTGCTGTTGTATACGAACATCGAATGAATCGGCGTATCAAGTTCAGTGAGTGCTTCACCGAGTTGGTTCATGTTAATCGTACGCACTTTTTTTCGCAGCAAATCTCGGCGTTCGACAGCACGAGCATTCAACGCATTGTAGGCACTATTGCTCTTAATCGCACCGCCACCGGTATACTGCCATTGTCCGGTAAGCGCGGGCAGGCAGGCAATCGTGCGCACGAACATCCCGCCATTATCATGGTGCTGCGGTCCATTGCCAATTCGAATAAAAGACGGTGTTGTCTCCCCATATAAGCGGGCAAGCTTCACAATATCATCTGCCGGAACGCCTGTAATCGCCGCAACAGTCGCCGGATCATACGCTTTTACATGCTCCTGCAGCTCGTCGTATCCGACTGTATAATCGCGCAGGAATGCTTCATCGACGAGCTGTTCTGCAAATAGCACATGCATGATGCCGAGCGCAAGCGCTGTATCCGTTCCCGGCAATACAGGAATAAACCAGTCCGCCCAGCGGCCTGTCTGGTTTTTGTGCACATCAATTACGACGATTTTCGCACCGTTCTTGCGTGCTTTTTCCGCGAATAGCACTTGATGCATGTTTGTACTAACCGCATTGCATCCCCACATGATGATCAGCTTCGACTGTGCTGTATCTTCTGGATTGATGCCATACGCACCGCCCATCGTATACGTGTAACCAACTGTACCTGCTACACTACAAATCGTCCGGTCCAGTTGACTTGTACCAAGCGCGTGAAAAAAACGTCGGTCCACCCCTTCTGCACTGAGTAGTCCCATATTGCCATAGAAGCTGTACGGCAGAATGCTTTCCGCACCATGTTCAGCGATTAATTCCTGCCAGCGCCCGGCGATCTCAGTAATCGCTTGCTCCCATGTAATCGGAACGAACGAGCCGTCTCCTTTCGCCCCAACACGCTTGAGCGGCTGCGTGAGTCGATTCGGATCATACAATCGTGCCGTCATATGGCGCACTTTGTTACAAATCGCCCCCTGTGTTACCGGATGATTGGGGTTACCCGCTACTTTCGTGATGCGACCGCCTTCTTTATGAACATGCAGACTACACATATCCGGGCAGTCAAGTGAGCATACAGATGGAAAAACGCCATCAAGCTGTTCATGATATGATTGCACTCTTGTCGCTCCTTTTCTATGAAAATAGTAAACTTCTTGTCTCTATGATACGAGTTTACAGCCCAGCCCTGCAAGCCTATCACTTCACAACTCCAACACAATTGTGTCTTATACTAAACAAGACACCATACAGAAAGGACTAAGCTTATGAAAAAATGGCTTGGCTTTATATTCGTACTGCTACTTTGCTTCCCAACCACTACATCGGCACATACAAAGCTAAAAACAGCGACTCCGGCACCAAATTCTACGGTTACAACGGAGATGCGTGAGCTTACGCTAACATTCGGAGGGCGAATTGAAAATACGAGCACATTCAGTGTACTAGACAAAGCAGGGAAACCCATGACCCCACTCACACTTACACGAGAAGAAAAGTCGATAACCGGCTCACTCGCAAAACCGCTCTCTAACGGCTCTTATACCGTGGACTGGAACGTGATCGGGGAGGACGGTCACGTGATGAAAGGTTCGTATTCTTTCACCGTCAAGCTTCCAGAACAGAAGGCTGCTCCCACACCATCTGCTACCCAACCGAAAGCATCTGTTTCCCCGACAACTCAAGTCCCGCAAAAAGCGGAACAGTCGGCAGAAGCAACTTCCTCTAGCCCCGTACTATGGATTGCGGGTATCCTTGGGCTCGGTGCAGTAGCAAGCTTGATCTGGCTATTTGTAAGAAGGAAAGCCTAATGGTCATCATAAGCCATCTACTGTTTTATACAGGCTGCTCGGTGCTTATAGGCGGACTTCTTATGCTCGCGATTCCGCCGAGTCAGCGTCCACCTGTGCACCTTCCAAAAGGGTGGCTCCCCGGAGCGGCCCTTTTGCTTATCATCAGCTCATTCATTCCACTTCTGGAACTGGCTACCTACGCTGCTGAGGAAGCAGGGACCGACTTTGGCACAGCGCTGCAAAACGTGATTGTACATTTCAAACACGGCCAGGCATGGCTACTACTGACAGGTTCCTTGTTGTTTCTCGTTATTTTCCTGCTACTCGCAGACATCAGACATACTCCAGCAGCTGCCAGACTGGCGCTCGTATGGTCTACGATTCCCGTTGTATTAACCAGCTGGACGGGGCATGCGGCGTCACTTGCTCCAATTAGTGGCTGGCTCTCGCACATGCTTCATTTTCTAGCCGTATGTGTATGGACAGGCGTGTTATATACAAGCGCTTGGTTGACGAAAGGGCGAACAGCAAACTGGCGGGCGTTCCTTCATTGGTACACCCCACTCTCCATCAGTTGTGTGCTTGCGTTAACAGCTACCGGACTCGTACTGATGCACTACACCGCACCGAATTATCCAGTCTCTCTGGATGGCCTATACGAGAAGACACTGTTACTTAAGCACATTTTATTCCTTCCTGTTCTTGGGCTCGGCTTTGTGAATGGGTTCGTCATTCCGAAACGGATGCGTTTGGATGCAGAGTTTGATGTGCTGCGATGGATGCGAATCGAAAGCATATTTGTTCTGGCTGTGTTTATTGCGACCGCCTTTTTAAGCGAATCCCCACTACCTGTATAGATAGCGGGGATTTTTTGTATGCCGATCTATCTTTTTCTTATAACGAAGTTAACAACTTTTTCTTTTGCCGGAAAATCGCCCATTTTGTAAAGCCGATTTCCTTGAGCTTTTGGCGGACTAATTCAAAATCTTCGCCGACTCTCTCCGGCGTGTGTGCATCCGAACCAAACGTAACATCCACCCCGTAATATAGAGCCCGCTCCAAAATATCATCAGAAGGATACCAGCCTCCGACCGCCTTCGTTTTACCTGATGTATTCACTTCAATCGCCACATCACATTCTGCAATAATTTGCAGTGTTTTTTCTACCGCTTCCGTCTGAATATCGGAAAAAGCAGGATAAAATCCTTTCATGGCATCGATATGACCAAGAATTTGAAACATGCCGCTGCGGGCGGATTGTTCAATCAGTGAATAATACGTTTCTTTGCTGTTTACTTTTTGCTCCTCGGTCAGTCCGTTCCACCGCTTCTTGTTGAAAATACTCACCCCATCTACATTGTGAACGGAGCCGATAATATAATCGAATGGATACGGAGTAAAGCAGCGCCGGTACACCTCTACATGTTCCGGAAAGAAATCCGATTCTATGCCAAGCAGCACTTCGATCTTCCCGCGATATTCTTCCTTTAACCGCAAAACTTCTGCAACATATACAGGTAACTCACTTTTGCCCATGGCGATGTGAGGAAAAGCCTGATCTTCCTCATATGCAAAATAAGGAGAATGATCGGCAATTCCAATGATATCGAGACCCTGAGTGATGGCCGCTTCAATATAGTCACGAATTGATTCCTTAGCATGACCGCAGCGCTCGTGATGAGTATGAAAATCAAAGGCTACAGGAGTATGTACTTCGCCCATATATATCGTCCTTTCTCCGTTTTCTTTCCGTCATACACTTTACAGTATATCCTATCTTGAATTGGCTAGCATACATTTATGGCGTTCTGTACTATTGCGTCAAACCCTTTTAAATCAAGGGTTTGACGCTTTTTGTTTTGTCTTGCTGCGTTAAGTTTTGTTAAATTTGTCCCCATATTGTCCCCAATATGTCTCCAAAAAATGAGCGATTTTCATTCATGTTTACTTTCAAAACACGACCTTGAATTATTCCTGTTAAAATTCTCTCCCCTTTCTAAAAAACGATAATCGATTTTCAACGAGGAGCTAACAACTAACCTTATATTCTCGGAATTAGTCTCAGATAACATTGAAGCACTTAAACGATATATCCAATTTAAAGTTCAAAATGAGTACATTCAAGTAGAACAAGCAAAACTATCCCACAGAAAGACAGAACTTGAAACCTTGCTTGAGAATCAAAAAGACACAGAACAACAACTCCGTGCCTTTAAGAAACAAATTGACCACTTCGCCTAATTAGATATCAATGATGAGCAAGTTATGAAGCAGCTACTCTATAGGCTCATTCATAAGGTACAAGTTCACGAAGACGGCTCACTTACAATCCGCTACAACATATCGCTCCCATTGTCCATGGGAGCATAGCAAGAGAGGCTTTTATACACCCGCTTCTCTCAATTTTAGTAACACTGTACACTCCACATGTGTGGATTGAGCATTATTGACAACATCAAATTGGATGCGGCAGTGTTCACCTTATAGTTATATGTAGGGCTCTTAATCCCTTTCATAAGATACCTTGGTCTCTTCATACGTAGGAATCTGCAAAAATTCAACTTTTTCAATATTCAAGTGAAAGAAGTCGCTAGCTATTATTTCTATTTTCATAAATGGATACGCATTGAGTAATATGCCAAAATCGAGGTCTAACCTAAATTTCAAGCTAACATATTTCCTTTTTTTTCATATTCTTTGTACATTAACCATGCAACAATGGAGAAAATAACGGGTCCAACCACACTCCAAATGGTTGTTTGCATATCCCCTTCTAAAGCTGGCTGTATGATACTAAAGAAATTTGCAAATCCAACTGTTAGAACAACGATCCATGTCCAAATATTTGCGCTCAATTGCGTTTTATATACGATAAACGGCTTATTAATTTCCACTTTTTTCTTAAAATACGGGAATGCAAGTGCTATAAATACATACGGTATTGTCATAGCCACGTTAGTCATCGAAACGAGTATGTTGAAGAATGCGGCCATTGTGCTTCCGCCGAAAGCGATTAATGCGATCATTACACTAACTATAGTAGCTTGAATCCACATCGCATGAACAGGCAGACCATCCTTTGTTTCTCCAATTTTTCCGGGCCACAATCTTTTAGGTGTTCCTTCAATCATTTGCTTTAGCGGTGAAAACATTAAGGTAAAGAACGCACCGGACAATGCCAGGAACATTGAAAGTCCAATAAATCTTGCAACCCCATGTCCCAGGGCTGTAGCTGTAGCATCACTTGCTCCAAAAGCAGTGCCTAGTGAGTAGCCTAAATTGGCCATAACTATATAACTTGCGTTTCCTAGATTAACATTTGCAATACCCATTACAGATGCCCAGTTTGTGAATATCCCAATTAATAGTATTCCTAATGAATACCCAACAGAGATTACTGCTGCAGATAAAAGAATTCCCTTCGGAAACGTTTTTTCCGGATTTTCTGTTACATCCACTAAACCGCCCACTGCTTCAAGTCCGCCATAAGCAAAAAGAGCATATACAATAAACGCTAACGAAGCAATAAGATCTCCTGCATATTTAGGGTTTGGTGTTTGCGTAAATGAATGCAATCCTGTAATCGGCTGTGCCAAATGTCCATGATTGCCTACAAGTACTGCTATTGCACCCACCCAAAGAAATACATTCAATAACAAGACCGCAGTACCACCTAAAGAGGTTACTTTCTTAATCTTATCCAGACCCTTTGTTGATGTGTAGGTTACGATAAGAATCCATACAATTCCTAAAACCCCCAAAACCTGAGGTCCTCGAAGATTAAATATAGTCCAGCTTTGTGTTGTATCTTGTCCAAAGATCGCATTTGACACCGGAACCCACATACCAGATGCGACATTAACCATCCAAGTGATATAAGAAAAATACCACATAAACGTTCCTATAAATGCAAATTTGGGACCGATGGATTTTTCCATCCAAGAATAGATCCCACCCTTTTCCTCTTTAAAGGCGGAACCATATTCAGCGACCATTAATGCAAAAGGAACGAAGAAGGCTATGGCTGAAAATATGAACCAAGGAATAGCAGCATAACCCATCTTATAAAATGATCTTGGAATGTTGTTGAATCCATAAACAGAAGTAAAAATCATTAAAACTAGGGATACTAAAGTCAACTTTCTGGTTATGTTTGTGTTTGACACACATTTTCCTCCCCTATATTTACCTTCACCACAATGTTTACTTAGTATCGCCTAAAATGATTTTTTAATTAAGCATTGGCAGTACTTTCGAAAACTATAAAAAACCCTTGATCTCTCAAGGGTTTCGTAGACGGTATCTATGGTGGAGCTTGAATGGGGGCAAAACATTATTATACATGTCGTAGTTTATCAGGATTTGCTACGGCATAGATCGTTTGGATTTGATTATTTTTAAAAGCAAATGAGTATATATACTGAATATTTTCATCTATATTGATTCGAATCCCCGGCAACCCGTTTATTGGCAAGGAGATGGCATTAATTCAAGAGGCGGGCGATTGTCGGTGGCAACGATTAACCTTTACTGCAACACGCTCCGTTCGCTATTCAAAAAAGCCGTAGAATGGAATATGATTGCAGTCAATCCAACCGCGAACCTTAAGCCCTTAAAAGTGAATAAGGAAGCCCATGATGTATATACAAAAGAACAAGTTATGATGCTGTTACAAGCAGCATAGAAAGAAGGTATCCAGCGGGAAACAATTATACACCTGGCTATTATGACTGGATTACGGATTGGGGAGCTGCATGGTCTGGAATGGAATGCTATCGACTTTGAGGAAAAGACGCTGAAGGTCAAACGAATTACCTAATATATACCAGGTAAAAGTATCATTTTCAAAGAGCCAAAAACGTCATCATCGAAGCGCATGATCCAACTGGCAGACATGACAGTGAACCTGCTGCGGGAGTATCGGAAATACTGACTTAAGACGCGGATGCAATTGGGAGACAAATGGAAGATTACACAAGATTTACTGTTCTTCAGAGCGGATGGAATGCTTCCACTACCAACGACTACATGGTTTCCCCGTTTCCTAAAGCGTCATAATCTGCCACACATCCGCTTTCATGACCTACGCCACACATCCGCCACTCTCCTTCTGATGTCAAACCAATCCATGAAGGTAGTAATTTCCAGACTTGGTCACAGCACGATTGGGACAACCCTAGACGTTTACGGCCATGTACTGAAAAATGCTGATCAGGAAGCGGCAGATGTGTTGGCTGGCATGCTGGATAGTAAAAACGGTATCCAACAATCACCTAGCCGATAGCTCATAGAATCCTGTATTATTACGTCTTATAATGTTACGTTTGTCGCCAGATTGTCCCCAACAAGCTTGTTATATACCTTTATACACATCTGTAATACAGAAAAAACCCTTATATATCAAGGGGTTTACCTATACGTTCCAACATAATATCCTCATCGCAATCCTATCTTGAATTAGCTAACATACATTTATGGCGTTCTGTACTATTGCGTCAAGTCCTTTTAAATTGAAATTGCAACAGTTGATTCACTTGTTCATTTTTTAGTAACTGTCCCCAGACTTCCATTTACCAAAACCAAATCACCGTTTTTCAGCACAGTTGTGGCATTTCCACAGCCGACAACCGCGGGAATACCAAGCTCTCGGGCAACGATTGCTGCGTGTGATAAAGGTGCTCCGATGTCGGTGACTATTGCTGCCGCCTTTGGGAACATGGGCGTCCAACCAATATTCGTTACAGTGGTGACAAGTATTTCTCCCTTTTGGAACTCATCGGCTTCATCAAAATTACGCAGGATATGAACCTTGCCTTCAACTGTTCCGGGCGCTCCAGCAAAGCCTTTTATTAAGTTTTCGCCTGAGACAAGCTTTTGAGCATTAATATCATAGTAATCCTGCCGTCTGTCATTGGAAGCAAGCCATTCTTCCGGATTAAACCTGCCCCTGATAAACATTGGAAATGGCGGCAGTTTTTGATACTTTTCAAAGTTGGTTCGTCTGACGGGCAGCTGATCCAGCATGCCGCAATCACCCTGCAAAAATTTCGGCACTTCAAAGCAGTACATCATAAAGATATTGTCGCCTACTCCTGTAACCGCGCCTATTTTCAGAAGCAGATGCCGCATTACCCTGAACACCTTAACAAATTCATTTCTCAGCGACTCACGGGTGCTTGCGTCCTGTGAGACCTTTGCAAGCTTTTTCTCCAGCCATTTTTGTTTGGCGGGATATTCTCTAATAAATTCCTTCTTAGCCTTCTCGAACACTTCAGTTTGTTTTTTTAAAAGCTCCGCCGGATTGATGCCGGTTTTCCTGTACTCGCTTATTTGCTTATCCACATAATCCGGGTCGTCAGCAGGATAGGGGTAATAAACTTCAAACTCATGAGGGCTACGATGCCCATACAGTTCCAAATATTTCTCCCGATCAAGCTTTCCGCTAACTACTTGTTCTATGCCCAGCAGGGGCTGCATACTTACCAGCGGATTTCCCCCGCTGAAGTTGGAGCAAAGCAGGTTTGCCTGTTCCTCGCCGACCATTTTTACAAGCCTACTCCGCAAGGTTGACAAGGTTAAACTTCCTGCGCCTCCAAACCAAATATTCCACAGGGCGGACAGAAATGGACGCACATCCGACACCCATAAGTTAAGAAGCTCCTCTTTTGTGGCGGCTTTTTCTATGAATTCAAGTGTTTCCACATACCATACCGGCGTGCGTTCTAAATAGTACGCTTTTTGCTTTTTTGAGTCCCTCATACGTTTTAGACTCTTTTTTGACCTCGCTACAGTCTCCTTAATAATCTCAAACCGCCCAAAGGGGTAGACGGGCACCTCCAGACCGCTTGGAATATGTCCAAATATATCTGCAATCAGCTCCTGTGATTTAGCAGAACTGTAGCCTATCGCTTTAAGCATGGAGATTACAATACTGATATTGGTATATGTCCGCCCGCAAATGTTCCCGAACATATAATACCCCGGCACCTTTTGACACTCCATGTCCATTTCGTGCAGCATACTCCATGTAAACGGACTCATCACGTCCGGCACCGCCTCGCCAACATTATTGCTGGTCCAAAGCGCGTCGGTGTCAAGGCTTTGATTGATTTCGTAAGTATCGTAATCAATGGTCTGCAATGTAGTAATCGGTCGCGCCTGAACAATGTACAGCTTATCATCAACAGCCCACTCAATGTCTAGCATACAGCCAAAAATACTCTCCAGCTTTTCCACCGTACGGTGCATGGCTTTTGCGAAGACGGCAAAGCTCTTGTCGCCTTGATATTTTGCTCCTAATCTTGAAATGGTAAAAGGGTATGCGTTGTTTTCGCCTGATACCAGCTGTTCGCCTGCGCCAAAAACCTGATTGCCCACCATGTTGACATGACTGCCAGTGATCGGGTCGGCAGAAAACAGTACGCCCGAAATCTTTGCTTTTATCATGATCTGTACTACAACTGCGATTTTATGGTCTCCGTCAACGCCGTGCACCCTGCTGTATTCGCTCACACGCTGAGACTTTGCTGAGACGGCAACCTGTGATACTGCGCTGAACACATCGACCTTTTTTACGTCAAGAACCGACTCAAATTCGCCTGCGAAGGAAGTTTTTGTACTGTCCTCAGAAAGCGCGGAGGAGCGGACTGCGAATAAAACGTCAGGCAGTGAATCCAGACATTTAAGGATGTCAGCCTTTGCCTCCTGTTTCACATTATTATTCTCAAATGCTGTAGCCAAAATTACAAATCCGTCAGGAACCCTGATTCCCGCCTGATACATCAGGCATAGGGATGCGCCTTTTCCGCCAGCAATGGTAAGTTCATTTTCTGTGGCTTCACGAAAGCTGTATGCAAATTTCATTTTGAAACCTCCTTCACAAATGCATTTCTCAAAACACTGATATATTCATCAATTTCATGTTTGTATCTCACTCCAAACTACTACGGAAAGAGGAAACTTCTTATGAATAAGATACTTCTTTCTCCGCCAAACTACGAACATGTATTTTATTGGGAGGACCTGTTTATGGCACATGTAGAAGTGAATGGGGTTTCCTTGCACTATGAAATAAGGGGGAACGGAACCCCGCTTATTTTGATTCATCCCCCTGTACTTAGCAGCGCCAATTTTCACTATCAGCTCGATGAGTTAGCAAAATATTTTACCGTGATTGTGTTTGATATACGAGGACATGGAAAAAGCCAGCCCTCTGTGCAGGCAGTTACATATCCGCTTATTGTCGAAGATATTAAAGGTCTTCTGAATCATCTTCACATCGAAAAAGCATTCGTATGCGGCTATTCAGTAGGAGGGTCGATCGCTCTTGAATTTTTGCTAACGGCTCCCGAACGATCTCTGGGAGCGATCCTCGTTGGTGGGATATCAGAAGTAAACAGCCGACGATTACGAAATCTGATTTCCCTCGCAGTTGCCCTTGCCGGAGCCGGAGCGATTCCTGCGCTAGCCTGCTCCATTTCCTGGAGCAACTCTGACACGATGGAAACATTTTGGGAACTACTTAAAGATGCCAAAAAAGCGGATAAAAGAAATGCGGAACAATATTATCGATACAGCCTAACGTATAATTGTACGGACCAGCTGCGAACCATTCCTTTTCCTGTTCTGCTCGTGTACGGAGGAGATGATACACAGTTTCAATCATATGGAAGACTGATTCGTGACAATGTCGCTCATAGCGAATTTGTATTGATCCCGAACGTCAAACACCAAATTCCAACCAAAAAGCATGCGGAATTAAATCGTCTCATCAAACAATTTATCTTGAAGCAAAAAGGACAGAACTAGTTGATTCTGTCCTTTTCGTTTTGTGATTTAGTGCGGCAGGGTCACGCTTTCCCCTTCGTATCCATTGTAAACCGACAGGATGAAAGCGGAACCTTCATCGTCTTGTTCAGTCGGCACAGCTTTCATGAGCAGGGTGTGCTCCTTTAAATAGGCAATAAACACTTCATCCCGAACAAGCCAGGCAGCGTGATTCCGTTTGACAAATCGTTCCGCCTCTTCAAAGGACGAGAACGGCTTAGACCTTTTTGTCCCGTTTTCCTCTATCACCCATTTGTCTTCTCCAAGCGGATAAATAAAAAACGTATCCTCCTGCCTGTTCTCATATAAAGAGCCATGTCTGGACCCTTTGCAGTTATGAACATTTTTAAAGGCATCTGCCCTCATCGGTTCAATATGGAACGGTCCAGCCACGTACAGTTGATAGGCTTCCTCTGTCAGAGAACAGCCTGACGCTTTCGCATGACCGCCACCGCCAAACTGCTGGGCAACTGCGGATACATCCATGTCATCATGAATGGTGCGGAGACTGATTTTCTTCCCGCCTACGTTAATAATCGCAATGTAATCGAGGTGGGTGTTATCTTTTCCTAATTCATTTCCCAATTCGGAGTGATACGATTCCGCATGCACAATACCGGCACAGTGGTCCCCAATAAAAGTTTGAACCATCTCTCTTCGCTTCCTGCGGATATATCGTTCGATTTTACTGTCTTCCATGTCGAGTATTTTTTGCTCAAATTCATCGAAGCTAAAAGGCCCGCCCACGGCGATTTTTTGGATCATTCTCTCTTCGAATTCATCAATCGAAATCATAAAGAAAAGATCATTCAAACGCTTGGCTTTCGTATTTTCATTTCTGTCCCATTCCCATGTATCATACTGACGGACCAGTTCAACAAATTCACTCAATGTCTCGGAGGTTTCAATCAGTTTGTGCTGCGTCAAATATTCGTAAAACAGGGACGTAGCAGAGGCCAGGCGTCCGTCTTCATATTCAACCTGAACCAGTCCCCAGTCATATCGATTAAAATGAAGGGCTGTTTTATGGTGATCAATCAGTCGTACTTTGCCGCCTTTTTTGACATGCTCATCAAGTCGCTGTTCGTTCTGTTCATTCACCGAAAGGTCCGTAATAAACAGGCAATCTTCTTTTCGCCCTTTCTCTAAAAAACGCTCGACCTGAAAGTCCAGTCCAGCTACGGAATTATAACGGATTTCCACATTTTCTCCAAAAGCGATTTTGGCAATGATCCCACATCCTACTCCATCAAGGTCATTATGTGAATATAAACGATACATGGCTTTCCCCCTGCATTATTTCGGATGAATCATATTTTCAGGCCGCACAATCTGATCGAACTGCTCTTCTGTTAGTAAATTCGTTTTGATCGCAGCTTCTTTGAGCGTTAATCCTTCCCGGTGTGCAAGTTTTGCGATCGCGGCCGCGTTCTCATACCCGATATGAGGATTTAACGCTGTAACAAGCATGAGTGATCTTTCCAGGTTGCGTGTAAGTACCTCAATATTCGGCTCTATGCCCACGGCGCAATGATCCGTAAAGGACACCATCACATCCGCAAGCAGTCTTGCAGATTGCAGGAAGTTATAAATAATCACAGGCTTGAACACATTCAACTCGAAATTCCCCTGGCTGGCCGCGAATCCGATCGTCGCATCATTCCCCATAACCTGACAGGCTACCATGGTGACCGCTTCGCTTTGCGTCGGATTGACCTTACCTGGCATAATGGAACTGCCCGGCTCATTCGCTGGAATCGTGATTTCACCGATTCCGCTGCGCGGTCCGCTTGCTAGCCAGCGGACATCGTTGGCGATTTTCATCAAATCGGCTGCCAGTGCTTTTAAAGCCCCGTGTACATAAACAATCGCATCGTGGCTTGTTAAGGCGTGGAACTTGTTTACGGCAGACAGAAACGTTTTGTTCGTCAGTCTGCTAATCTCTTCGGCTGCCATCTCGCCGAATTTAGGATGAGCATTAATACCCGTGCCGACCGCAGTTCCGCCAATCGCAAGCTCTCGTAACGATTCCATACTTTCTGTAATCATTTTTTCGCTTTTCGCAAGCATGGCGTACCAGCCGCTTACTTCCTGTCCGAGTGTCAACGGGGTAGCATCTTGTAAGTGTGTACGCCCAATTTTAATAATGTCTGTAAACTCTTCTGATTTTTTATGGAGCACGTCTTTTAATTTGACCAGGGCAGGCAATACGTGATCTTCGACCGCAACTACTCCAGCAATGTGCATGGCGGTAGGAAACGTATCGTTTGAGCTTTGCGATTTATTTACGTCATCGTTAGGATGAATGCGCTGGCTGCTGCCACTTTGTTCTAACAGCTGGTTTGCACGATGGGCGATCACTTCATTTACATTCATATTCGACTGCGTACCGCTTCCTGTCTGCCAGACGACAAGTGGGAAGTGTTCATCCCATTTTCCTTCCACTATTTCATCTGCGGCTTTCATAATCACTTCCGCTTTATCGGCTTCTAATTTTCCAAGCTTCTGATTTGTTTTAGCGGCGCTTTTTTTCAAGATGGCAAAGGCACGAATCATTTCGAGCGGCATTCTTTCGGTGCCGATTTTGAAGTTCTGGCTGCTGCGCTGTGTCTGAGCTCCCCAGAGTTTGTCTGCTGGCACTTTGATTTCTCCCAGCGTGTCTTTTTCAATTCTGAACTCCATGGTGCATCCTCCTTTAGCATGATCTCTTTAGCTTCTGTGATTTTGCCCATTTTTCCACTTTTTGAATCAACAGAAAAGAAGCGAGCCGGATTGTTTTCCGGCTCGCTTCTTCCTCTACTTCTATGTGCTGTATGGATTAGATTTTTACATTTTGATTTTCCCAGTAGACGTCACGCAATACTGTTTTGAGAATTTTACCGGAAGGATTGCGCGGAAGTTCGTCTACAAAGTCTACCGATTTCGGTTTTTTATATCCTGCCAGCTTCCCTTCACAATAGTGAATAACTTCTTCAGCGGTAAGGGACTCCCCTTTGCGCGCCACAACGATGGCTTTTACGGACTCTCCCCAGACCGGGTCTGGCACACCGATTACGGCAACCTCAAGAATTTGCGGGTGAGCGTATAGCACCTCTTCGATTTCACGCGGGTAAATATTAACGCCGCCGCTAATCAGCATGTCTTTTTTGCGATCCACGATGTAATAAAATCCTTCTTCATCCTGAATGGCCATATCTCCTACTGTGAAAAAACCGTTGAAGAACGAAGCTGCATCCGCTTCCGGATTTTTGTAGTAACCATCTAATAAGTACGGGGCCTTGAAATACAGCTCCCCTACCTCACCCTGGGCGACAGGCTCTTTATCCTCGTCTAAAATCAAGCATTCCACAAACGGGAACGGATGCCCTACGCAGCGCTCTTTCCGACGGATATCTCCCGGCTTAATGTTAAGCGTAATGGCACTTTCCGTTGAACCATAAAACTCATGCAGGTCAGCCCCGGTGAAAAAGTCGAGAATATCGAGCTTCGTCTGCGTTGGAAGCGGCGAACCAGCCGAGATAAGCACGCGCATAGAAGAAATATCATATTTGTCCTGTATGTCCTTATCTGTGTGAAGCAGGAAGTTATACATCGTAGGCGCCAGGAATGTATTGGTGATGCGATAGCGTTCAATATCGGCAAGCACCTGCTCGGCATCAAACGCCTCATGAATCACGAGCGTACCGCCTGCAAGCAGCTGCATGACAAGAAAAATCCACGGTGCCGCATGATAAATTGGCCCAGCTACGAGATGAATATCAGATTCGTCAATCTTGTATTCATAAGCAGCTGTCATCCCGGTAAGCACGCGGGAACGGTGCGAGATGACAACCCCTTTTGGTTTGCCTGTTGTACCAGATGTGTAGCCAATATAGAATGTGTCTTTTTCCTCTACGTCTGCTTCCGGCTCCTGTTCCTGGCCTGATGCGAGAAATACTTCATACTCTGTCATTGTGTCAGTAGAAGAGCCATCGACGATGAGGAGCGTGTCCAGCTGTGGAAGCTGTGGCAGAATGCTTTCTATTGTTTCCGTATATTCGGCTGAAACGATACATCCCCGACTGTCCGAATTTCGTATAATATAGTCAATTTCCAGTCCAACCAGGCGATAGTTAATCGGAACAATCACAACACCGATTTTTGATAAGCCGGTAATAAGTTCAACGTAAGCAGCATGATTTTTCATCATAACGGCTACTTTGTCACCTTTTGTATAGCCACGCTCAAGGAAAGCGTTTGCAATCTTGTTAGCGCGAGTATTCAATTCATGATACGTAAGCGTTTGATTCCGAAAGATAACAGCGGGCTTAGCACTGTATTTTTGCGCGTTTTGTTTCATGATTGTACCGAATGTCAGCATTCTCTCCACCCTTTTCATCTAGTTGTATTATTGTGAAAAGTATATCATCTTTTTCTTCGTAAGGTAAGAGAAAAAGATGTCCCACTCATTTACGACACAGCCTCCCCTCTCATCTTTACTTACAGACACAAAAAATAGAAGTGGCCCGAATCAGATACGATATCGGGCCACTTCTATTACATTCGCTTTTTTCACGATTTTTAGCTATTTTTCTTTTGGAACTCAATCATGAATTCGCTCAGCGCTTTACATGCTTCATACGGTACCGCATTGTATGTGGATGCACGGCATCCGCCAACAGAGCGGTGACCATTCAGACCTACGAAGCCTGCTGCTTTTGCTTCAGCAAGGAACTGTTTCTCCAGTTCTTCATTGCTAACGCGGAATGTAATGTTCATCAGGGAACGGCTGTCTTTCTCCGCATGACCACGGTAGAAGCCATTGCTTGCATCAATTACATCATAGATAAGAGCTGCTTTCTCTTGATTGCGCTTCGTAATCGCTTCAAGTCCGCCTTGCTCTTTTGCCCATTCCAGTACAAGGCCAAGCATATAAATACCGAATGTCGGCGGTGTGTTGTACAGGGAATTGTTCTTCACGTGCGTATCATAGCGCAGCATTGTCGGCACATTCTCTATGTTCGCACGTGCGAGCAGATCGTCACGAACGATAGCAACCGTTACGCCAGATGGGCCAAGATTTTTCTGTGCGCCCGCATAAATCATCGCGAACTTGCTTACATCAACCGGATGCGACATAATATCGCTTGACATATCTGCAATAAGCGGAATATCACCCGTATCCGGGAATTCAAACCATTCAGTACCAAAGATTGTATTGTTTGACGTGATGTGAACATACGCCGTATTGTCTTCAAATGTCAGCTCATCCAGTTTTGGAATGCGATTATGATTTGTCTCTTTGGATGTGAACGGCACATATGTATCGCCGAACATTTTCGCTTCTTTGTTCGCTTTCTCAGACCATGCACCTGTCAGCACATACGCTGCTTTCTGGTCTGCCGGAAGAAAGTTCATCGGCACCATAGCAAACTGTGTGCTCGCACCACCCTGTAGGAATAGTACCTGATAGTTATCCGGAATGTTCATCAGTTCTTTCAGGTTGGCAATCGCCTGGTTGTGTACTTGCTCATACGCCGGGCTGCGATGGCTCAGCTCCATAAGGGACATGCCTGTGCCCTGGAAATCCACCAATTCTTTCTGAGCTTTTTCCAGAACTTCAAGCGGCAGTGCAGATGGGCCTGCGTTAAAGTTGTATGCGCGCTGTGCCTTTGTTAACATGATTCTCACTCCTTATATGATTGCGAAACTTTTCCTTTATCCTACACCTAATCCCGCAAAAAGAAAAGACATGTTTTCATAATTTCTAAAAAACATCCGGAAATGTTCATAAAACCACCCCTTTTTCACCTAAAAAAAGGAATAATTTCACTCAGAACCGAACGTTTGAAAATAATCAACTTTATATGTCAGTCTTTTCTGTTCATTCCGCTTCTTTTATTTTAAACGAAAAATAGCATTATATGCGTACACTACTGTTTTTTTGCTACAATTAGGACAGAAAAGGAGTGAACAGATTTGAAAATTGGGTCTCACGTTTCGTTTTCAAAGAAAGGATTATTGAATGCGGTGGAGGAAGCTATCGGGTATGGCTCCACTTCGTTCATGGTATATACAGGCGCACCGCAAAACACGCGCCGCAAACCGATGGAAGAGCAATATGTCGATGAAGGGCTTGCGCTCATGCACAAGCACGGCATCGAGGACATCGTGGTACACGCTCCTTACATCATTAATCTCGGTTCGTACAAGCCAGATACATTCGAGCTTGCCGTTACATTTCTTGCCGAAGAAATTCGCCGGGCCGAATACATCGGTGTTCAGAATATTGTACTGCACCCCGGCGCTTATACCGATAAAGATGCGGAATACGGAATCAATCGCATTGCGGAAGGATTAAACGAGGTCCTACATAGTGGCCAAACCGCAAAAATCGCGCTTGAGACGATGGCGGGCAAAGGCTCGGAAATTGGTCGTTCGTTTGAGGAACTAGCGGCGATTATCGATAAGGTAAAGCTGAATGATAAGCTCTCGATCTGTTTTGATACATGCCATACACATGATGCCGGATATGACATTGTGAACGACTTTGATGGTGTTATGGAACAATTCGACCGCCTGATCGGCATCGACCGCATCGGTGTGTTTCATATTAATGACAGTAAAAACTTCCGGGGCGCGGGCAAAGACCGGCACGCTCCACTCGGTGCTGGCTTGATTGGATTTGATGCCATCCACTACATTGCCCACCATGATGCAGCTAAAAATAAGCCCGTCATTCTCGAAACACCGTGGATCGGAAAAAATAAAAACGATCAGTCGCCAATGTATGAAGCCGAAATTGCGCTGTTGTGCGGTACGACCCTTGAGCGATTTGATGGTACATTTCTCGAAGATGTTGCGCGACTCGGCTCGTTTTTTGCCCGGGAAGGCATCGATCGTCGGACGTTCATTGTGCAGAACTGGGAGCGCCTGCAGGATAAAAAAGCGAAAAAAGAAGACCCGCGCGAGCCACTCGAACTGTTGTTTGACCGGGTGACAGCAGAAGACGTACTGCCAGGCGCGTCCGAAGAAGGAATCAATAAGCGCCTGATTGCCTGGCTTTCCGGTATCATCGAAAAATAATAGACAAGCCTCTTTTCTTGGGTGAGGTTTTCTCCGAAGTGTGGTGGAGGATCGGGATCGGGCAAGGCCTCGTCACTTCGGTACGCTCGCTACGGAGTGGAGACTGTCCGCTCCAGGTGCCAGACGAACTCGCCCACAAAACATGCCCACGATGTATTTGCAGCGAAGCATTGTGGGCAAGGGCCCGTTCGTCTGCCTCCTTCCGCTGGGGAGTCGCGTACAGGCGTTCCGCTGCCCCGCCCGATCCCGCTCCTAGCACACTTTGGTTAAAACACCATCAAGTAATATCAAGAGGCCAAGCTTTGCTATGCAGGTAAAAAATAAAGAAGCTGTCTTTCGAAAAGCCAGTTACGATCAAGCAAATCCATTGTGGCATCGCGTGTTTTTTTGTAAACCGAAACATTGTGCGGGGAGTGGGAGAATGGAGGAGCAAGAGAGTGCCTTTACGTGATTGCACAGCGAAGGGAGGACGGCGAACGGGCTTTTGCCCGCAATCCTTCGGTGAATCAACATCGGAGGATTTTCTTTGTGGGCGAGTTCGCCGTTCTTCCGGAGCGGACAGTCCTAGCTTCCCCGCAAGCGTAACCAAGCGAACGGCTCCTCCCTTCTCCCACTCCCTCACCACCACACGTTGTCGATTCTACAAAAGAAAGGCTGTTCCGCTCGCCATGTTCTGGCTTTGGGACAGCCTCTTGCCTTTTCTTTATTTCACCGAAAGCACAATGTCTCCCCGCTTTTTTTCTTCTACATACACCGTAAGCACCCAGGTGCCCGCATGTGGAAAAAGAAGCGGAACTTTTCCCTGGGCTACTGCAATCGAAGAAGACATTTCGGTAAGCCTGGCAGTTCGTTCCGGCAATTTTTCTCCCGTAGCGGTCTGCATTCCAGAGATTTTAACGGTTTTTCCGACCAGGTCCTCTTTCTTCCCCCAGAAAAAAAGCGTATGTTCTCGTTCCTTTCCTACGGTAATAGGCGCTTCTACAAGTCCGACATTTCCTTTTTCCCCGCGCATGAAATATTGCGCCTTCCGTACCCGAATCACCCAGGAAGAAGAATCACCCTTCTCTATTGTCTCCTTACCAAGCATTTTTGCTTTCTCTTCAGACGGTGCCAGAATAAAAGCGATGGTTGCAATAAGTCCAAGTATGAGTATAATATATCGCATCGTATCGTCCCGCCTTTAGTGGATATTTTTCTTTTTAAAATTTCCTCCCCGTACATTATTAATCGCACCCACTGCCAGGAATGCACCCGGGTCAATATCTTCAATAATTGACTTCAGTTTCGCTTCTTCCAGCCTGGTAATCACACAAAAAATAACTTGTTTCCGGTCACCCGTATAGGCGCCTTCCCCATTCAAATACGTAACGCCGCGCCCAAGACGTGCGAGAAGTATGTCTCCGATCTCCCTGTGCATCTCACTAATAATCCATACCGCACGTGATTCATCTAAGCCCTGAATCGTAACATCAATCATTTTAAAGGCGATATAATAGGCAATAAGTGAATACATCGCCCGTTCCCAGCCAAACACAAAGCCTGCACTTCCCAGAATGAAAATATTAAAAAACATGACCGTTTCGCCGACAGATAAAGGAATCCGCTTATTAAATACAATAGCAACAATCTCGGTTCCATCAAGTGATCCTCCGTAACGAATGACCATCCCGACGCCAATTCCAAGAATAATCCCACCAAACACCGCAGCCAGCAGAGGGTCCTCTGTTAGTTCCGGTACCGGGTGGAGAAAGCTGGTCCCAATTGACATGACCGCAATTCCGAACAAAGTCGACAGCGCAAACGTTTTTCCAATCTGTTTATATCCAATAAATAGGAACGGCAAGTTTAAAACAAATAAAAACACACCCAGTTTCACGCTGGTAAGGTGGGAAAGAATGATCGAAACCCCTACAATACCTCCGTCAATGATATTGTTCGGAACAAGGAAAATCTCCAGGCCAATTGACACAAGTACTGCTCCAAGAAAAATAAAGAGAGCCCGTTTGACTAATTTTAATTTACTGGTTTTTTTATGCGTTTTCTTCTCTACTTGTGTGTATTCCATCCTTTTCCTCCTTCATTTGTAGTCATTTCTATTTTATCATATTCATCTGCTGTTTTTTAGAAAAAAAGAGGCTGTACCAAAAGACAGAACATGGCGAACTGGGCAGCTTTTTGGTGGTATCAATAACGTTTGGTGGTAAGGGAGTGGGAGAAGGAAGGAGCCGCACAACGTTTCGGTTTACCAAAATCCACTCGACGCCAGAATGGATTTGCTCGATCGCAACTGGCTTTTTGAAAGGCCGCTTTTTAATTTTTTAGCTGCATAGCAAAGCTCAACTTCTTGATATTGCTTGATGGTGTTTACCCAAACTGTGTCAGGAGCGGGATCGGGCGGGGCAACGGAACGCCTGTACGCGACTCCCCAGCGGAAGGGGACAGGCGAATGGGCCTTTGCCCACAATGCTTCTTCTGAAATACATCGCGGGCACCTTTTGTGGGCGAGTTCGCCTGGCACCTGGAGCGGACAGTCCCAACTTCTCTGTAAGCGTACCAAAGTGACGAGGCCCCGCCCGATCCCGCTCCTCCACTACACTTTGGAGAAACCTTCCCCCAAGAAAAAAGAGACTGCCTCAGTCGCCATGTTACAGCGTTTGAGACAGCCTCCTGGTTTACGCTAAAAAACTCGTTTTGCACCATAATACGTATAATTTTTTAAATACCAGTCCAGATCGTCGATTCGTACACTTTTGGTAGCTGCGTGCGCCATCTTATTATCTCCAACATAAATGCCGACATGCGTAACAGTGCCTTTCTTGTCGGCATCAAAAAACAGCAAGTCTCCTGGCTCAAGTGGTGCTTCTGCATCCACAGCCTCTCCTGTCGTAAATTGAGCCTGTGATGTACGTGGAAGCTCTACCCCCATCTCTGCGAATACATAGGAAGTGAAACCACTGCAATCAAATCCGTCTGTCGTCACTCCGCCCCACTTGTACGGGGTGCCAAGCAACGGTTCAATGATCCCACTCATTTCGGTAGGCTGTGCTACTTTTTTCGTTTCTTCTTTTATTACTGGCAGTGAAGTCGCTACTTTGATAGTCGTTTTTGCAGTCAAATTTCCTGATGTAACGGAACTAACACTCGTCTTTCCTACTGCTACATAACGAGTTGTGGGTTCCTTGGTGGCGCTGCGACTTGTGGCAACCGCCCCATGCGGAATCTCCAGTACCTGCCCGGCTTTAATCGTATCTGTCTGCAAATTATTTTTCTGCTTTAACACAGCAATCGATGTACCGAAGCGCTTACTTATACTGTACAATGTATCGCTTTTTCCAACTGTATAAGGAGCTGCGGCAACGGGCGAGGCAAATGCCACCGATAAAATAAGTCCTAGTGCTATTTGTCTTTTCATATGTTATCACCGTCCCAAACTGTTTGTCCAATCTGGTACATTATTCACAACGTATCTATGTATGCATGCATATCATTGCTTATGATTCTATTTTAACGGGTAATTTTGTCTATGGGTATATTTTTTTTGAAAATATACCTTATTTGCATCTTAATTCCTATTTTTCTGTGAAAATGGGCGGAGATACGAAAGATAAGAGGGCGAAGCCGTCCGATTCCGATCCTCCACCACACTTTGAAGAAAGTCACACCAAGAAAAAAAGACTGTCTCAGTCACTATGATCTAGCCTGAGACAGTCTTCCGCTCTACTTCGTTCTTTATTTAATTAGCTGTCCGCGTGTAACACCAAGCTGATTGGTCGCCTTCAGTGCTCTCCATACGCTTGTACCACTCCGTTTGCCGATCAGTGCTTCCCGGTACAGACGCAAAACGTCGTGGACTTGATCCGCATCTTCCTCCAAAAATTCCACCCGATAGCGGCGAATGCCAAGTTCAAGAAAATTCGGCAAGTATTCAGCTCCTGACTGTTCAATCGCGTTGTATACAGTATTGCGGCAGCCAATATCGACACGAACCGGGTGTGACATGCCGATCCGATCCTGCAGCGATACACGATGGCTTTCACACGGACGCCCGCAGTTCGTATAATCGGTTCCTTCACTCAGGAAGGTACAGTATACACAATGTTCGGTATGGAACATCGGTAAGTGTTGATGAATCACAAGCTCCATTCGGCTTGTATCTGCCACCGCTAGCATATCGACCATCTGCTGAATATTTAAGTCATAAGAAGGGGTGATCCAGGTAAGACCATTCTCTGCAAAAACTTCCGCCGTCTTATGATTCGCTACATTTAAGGAAAAATCGCCGAATAACGGCAGACTGATCTCTGCCTGACGGTAATACGAAAGCGCACCTAGATTGCGCACCAAAATCGCATCCGGACCCGCTTTTACAATACTGTTCAGCACACCGTTCTCACCCGGCATGTGAATGCGCGGCGTCGCAAGCGCGATACGTTTGCCGTGATCATGCGCAATCTGCACAGCAGCCGGATAATCCCGGGTAAATTCAAAATCCGCATATACATACTCTACGTCCGCTGCAGATGCGGCCCGTACCTGCTCTATGGTACGGCAAAGTGCGATCAGTTCCGGATCATGCTGTGCATGTACGTGTGTCTGCGCAGCTACTTGCTGTACGCCTGCCTCTTTACGCGCATACACGCGCGGCTTCCGACGTTGCTCCATCAGCTGCTCCACTGCGTCCCGACGCATATGATTCAACTCTTTAACTGGAACAATTACCTCACCCGCAAGCTCCATATCAAGCGTGTGCAATTCATAGATCGTCCCACCAAGTCGGCCCCACTGCTCTGCTAGATAGTCCTGGCTGAGCGGACGTTTCATCGCTTTCTCCAGATTCATCTCAGACGTAACGATTACGTGATTTCCCGTATTTTCGTCGATCCATTCAGCGGTAAGCGGTGCGCCTTCTTGTCCACGTACGTTTACGGCAAGAGGGAACAAGCGATACGGATGATCGGTTTCAAACGTTTTGCGCAGACGACGGTCAAGTTCCGGATCATTCGTCTTCCAGATCTTGTCCCCTACCTGCACACGGCGCAGCTTCACATCATGTCGGCCCGGTACAATCTCGATCTGGCCGTGTTCCACTTCCCCTTCGATCTTACGTCCATTTTTACGTAGATCGTATACACGTCCGCCCTCTTCCTTCTCCTGCGGATTGCCGGCATCAAACACAATGCCGTCTCCTCGCTTCAACGGCGCTTCCAGGTCACAAAGCACGGCATCTTTCAACACTTTTTTGACCGTTCCGAGATACACGCCCCGGCTTTTCGGGAATGTGCCATCCACAAGTTTTTTGTTGTTTGTCCCTTCAAGGAATCCATGCGTAAAGCCACGGCTGAAGCTTTGCTGTAATTCACGTACTTCACTGTCGGACGGCGTGTAGTCCTTACCTTCAAAATACGCATCGATAGCGCGACGATATTTACTTACCACGTTCGCCACGTATTCCGGTGTTTTCATACGGCCTTCAATTTTGAATGAGCTGATGCCTGCTTCAATCAAATCCGGAATCAGATCAATGGCTGCTAAATCCTTTGGTGACAGCAAATATGCAACATTGCCCATCTCTTTTTGTTCGCCATCTACCATCAGATCATATGGCAAACGACAAGCTTGCGCACATTCCCCTCTGTTTGCAGACCGTCCACCCCACATCTCGGATGTTAAGCACTGGCCAGAGTACGATACGCAGAGTGCTCCATGTACAAACACTTCCAGCGGCGTGTTTGTTTTTCCGGCAATGGTCCGGATTTGCTTCAAGTTGTTCTCGCGTCCGAGTACAACAATCTCCATCCCATACTGCGACGCGAATTCAACCGCCTCCGGTGATGTAATCGTCATCTGGGTAGAGCCGTGAATTGGGAAGTCCGGTGACATCTCCCGAATCGCTTTGACAAGGCCGAAATCCTGTACAATGACCGCATCCACCCCTGCGTTCATACAGGCATCGATCAGTTCACGTGCGTCTTCCATCTCATTCTCAAATACTAAAATATTAAACGTCAAATAGCCTTTGACACCATACATATGCAGATATGCCATAATCTCTGGCAGATTATCCATCTGAAAATTATCGGCCCGGGCCCGGGCGTTAAATTTTTCTACTCCAAAAAATATCGCATCGGCACCATTCGCTACGGCAGCCTTCATACACTCCCAATTACCAGCGGGAGCTAGAAGCTCGACGCTATCTCTCGTAATCGCAGTCACTTTCTGCTCATCCTTCCTGCGCGTAAAGTTCTCAAACTCTTACTATACAACTAACCTGATCGGAAAGCGAGACCTGACAGCCGCTTACCCTTCTTGCTCGGCTACATATTCCCGATAACGACGATGTACCGTAGCACGTGATGCTTCGTAGCCCAGCCCGCGCAGCACAACCGCGATATCTTCAAAGGTCAATTTTTTCGCCCGCAGACGCACGATTTCCTCGATTGGCAATTCATTACGCTTACGGCCACCCTGATCGAGATTTTTCAAATTTTTTTCGGGCCGGAATCCTTCAGCAATCGCCCGCTGCATACCGCGAGAAATCTTATGATTGATCAGGCGACGCTGATATTCTTCGACAATGGCGAGAATTTCAAGCACCATCCCTTCCATCTCAGTTACTTGCAGCTCACCATCATTATCACATGCGAAAACACGCGCACCAAGCTTACGAATCTGGTGCAGCAGCGCAATCTTACTGTTGCCGCGCCCAAGTCGCGTCTCATCCTGCACGACAATCGCTTCCGCTTCTCCGTTCGTCAGGAGATCGAGCGCTTCGATCATGCCGGTACGCTCCATCTCGAACCCGCTCGCCTTTTCCTCGATTTCACCAACAATCTGCCACCCGTGTTGAGTAGCATACTGGCGCAGCTCCTCACGCTGCCGCACAAGGCTTGTCTCCTGTTCCTTCCGTTCTGTGCTGACGCGTGCATACAATACAACTTTCATACGAAATTCCCCTTATTTATCTAGTAAAAAAACCCTCCAGCTAGCAGGAGGGTTTCTGTCAATGCTTCGGCTTGTGCTTCTTCGAAAGCGGTCCGAGATCTTGTCCTTCTTCATCCACAAGGTGAATCGATTCAAGATTGACTTGCAAAGATTGGCGCACAGCCTGAATATATTCAGCACGAAGCGCTTTCTGCTCCGCTTTCTCGTTATCTGTAAGGCCTGCCGACGTTTTCGCTTTGGCAGCCAGTTCGTTAATCCGGCGAACCTTCTCATCCGTTACCATACGTGAACTCCTCTCATAAAACATGAGTATCATTATAACACAATTCCAGTACGGAATAAACGTTCGGTATTACGATTCTAGCGGAATGACAAGTACGTCGCCCGGATGGATAACGGCACTGGTCAACTGATTTTCTTGCTGTATGTAGTACATGAGTTCCTGGGTAGACATGTGTGCCTGTTCGTCATAGCGCTTTGCAATCTCCCAGAGCGTATCCCCTGCCTGAACGGTAACCTCGATCCCTGGTGGCTTCGGGGTCCGATTCCCCCCGATTGATGCAAATACAAGATTCGCCGTACTAAATACACACACTCCAATAATCATCCCGATCCATAACGACTTCCTGCTCATGTTCACTTCCCCTTCCCGTATGTCTGCTTCTATGATTGATTATATGCTTGTCCTGTTGTAATAGAACGCCCACAAAACAAGAACGTTCGTTCTGTTTTTATGATAAATCGAACCTGTGTTCCTGTCAACAAAAATTCGAACTTATGTTTGTATATAGCGAACAATGCTGATATAATAAGATCAAAGTATACCGTGAAGAATGGAGTTGCCAATCTATGAAAAAGCTTTCCAGCCGCCAGCTTGCCATCCTGGATTACATAAAGCGTGAAGTCAAAGAAAAAGGATATCCGCCTTCAGTCCGTGAGATCGGAGAAGCCGTCGGGCTCGCTTCCAGCTCAACCGTTCACGGCCATCTCGCCCGCCTAGAGAAAAAAGGGCTGATTCGTCGCGATCCAACGAAACCGCGTGCCATTGAGATTCTAGATGGGGAGAGAGAGGCTCTCGAACCAGCCGGTATCAAGACTGTCATTGTTCCGGTCATGGGCAAAGTAACAGCCGGTCTGCCGATTACAGCTATAGAGAACGTGGAGGAGCATTTTGTCCTGCCGGAGAACATGGTAGGCACTGATACTGTTTATATGCTACGCATTCAAGGCGAAAGCATGATGGACGCCGGGATTCTCGATGGCGATTATGTCATCGTCCGTCAGCAACAGGTTGCCAATAATGGAGATATTGTTGTCGCGATGACAGAAGAAGACGAAGCAACAGTGAAGCGCTTCTTTAAAGAAAAAAATCATATCCGCCTTCAGCCAGAGAACCAGTCGATGGAACCGATCCTGCTTCCGGATGTAACCATCCTTGGCAAAGTCATCGGCGTATACCGCAACATTCACTAAGCCATACAAGAGAAAGAAGACCCGCCAGCTCTGAGCTGGCGGGTCTTCTTTCTTATTAGATACACGCTATAATACAACGATCAGGAACCAGATAATCATCACCAGCTGAATGATGATTTTTGCAACTGTACTGCTTAAAAATCCGAGTACAGTTCCAGTCGCAATTCGCAGTGCAAAGGTTCCTTTTCCTCGTGCTACCTCAAGGCCCCATACCGCAAGAAACGGGCCAATCAAAATCGCAACCGGACCAAGAAAAGCTCCTAGAAGCAGTGGCCCAGCCAATAGACCGACCGTAGCCACGATCATGGACCATTTATCTCCTCCGTATTTTTTCAGAAAATACGCGTTCGATAACAAATCTGCCCCGATCAATAAAGCTGTTAGTACGGTCATCGGAACCCAGAACGTCCACGTTAACGGTACATGACCGAGCGCAAATTTGTACGTTAAAAATCCAACCCACACAAGCAGCGCATCAGGAATGATCGGGATTATAACACCCGCCAGGCTTAACAAAAATAAAACGCCAATTCCCGTCCAAATTATCGCATCCACAGCCATCCCCCCTTTTTTGTATCTTATCATTTTTTTGTTTGTTATATGTTTGTATACGCAGTATTTTAGTACAATTAATTCATAGTATTTAAATGAGAATTGTTTAGAATAATTCTTGACGCTAAGTTCTGCTTTTATATATACTAATCATACAATACCTGTTCAACTTCATACCGCAATCCATTTCTTATCAAGAGTGGCAGAGGGAATAGGCCCGATGATGCCCAGCAACCAGCAGAATTCTGCAAGGTGCTACATCCTACAGAACCAACTGTTCTGGCAGATGAGGAAACGAATTTTCACTCCCATTCGTCCCTTTTCTCAATACGGAATAGGGATTTTTTATCATTTCAGCCGAGAAGACTTCCACTTCTAAGCGATAACGAAAGTGGGGGATGAATCGGATTCGGACGAGGGAAGGCTTTTGCCTTCTCGCAAGTCCGACTGTTCTCTTCCCAGGTGGTCAGGTACAATGAAATGGAGGAGGTGAAAGATACATGGTCAAACATAAAGGGTTCAAATTTCGCATCTATCCAAACGAGGAACAGGCTACGCTCATCAACAAGTCCATTGGCTGTGTTCGCTATGTGTTCAACCACTTCCTGGCGAAACGAAAAGAAGCCTATGAGACCGAACAAAAAACATTGAATTATACGGCTTGTTCCGCTCTTTTGACGACACTGAAGAAAGAAGTATCCTGGTTAAAAGAACCGGATTCTACCGCCCTGCAAAACACATTAAAAGACCTGGATGCGGCCTATCAAAAGTTTTTCAACGAGAAAAAAGGGTATCCCAAATTCAAAAGCCGGAAGAATCCCAGACAGTCGTACAATACGACAAACAACAAGGATGCGATTCGTATAGAAGGAACGCATATCCGACTTCCGAAACTTGGACTCGTTCCATTTGCCAAAAGCCGGGAAGTAGAAGGGCGTATCCTGTCAGCCACGGTTCGCCGCCATCCATCCGGCAAGTATTTTGTATCGGTGCTTTGTAAAGTGGAGATGCAACCGTTACCAAAAGTGGGGAAGCAGGTGGGAGTCGACTTGGGCCTGACAAGGTTTGCGATTCTTTCGGATGGAGAAACCTTCGCTAATCCGAAGTATCTGCGAAAGTACGAAACGAAACTGACCCACCTGCAACGTGTCATGAGCAGACGTACAAAAGGGGGTTCCAACTGGAACAAGGCGAGAATCAAAGTCGCTCGTCTGCATGAGAAAATCACCTACTGCCGCACCGACTTCCTGCAAAAACTGTCCACTACACTGATTCGTGAAAACCAAACGATTTGTGTAGAGGACTTGCAGGTGTCGAATATGCAGAAAAATCACAAGCTGGCGAAAAGCATTTCCGATGCATCCTGGTCGGAGTTTCGTCGGATGCTGGAATACAAGGCAGACTGGTATGGACGTACCCTCAGTTTTGTCGGAAAGACATTCCCATCGAGTCAGTTGTGTTCGGCATGTGGATACCGGAACCGGGATGTGAAGAACCTGAACTTGAGGGAATGGTGCTGTCCCGAATGTCATACACACCATGACCGGGATGTAAATGCGGCCGTGAATATTTTGCAAGAAGGACTAAGACTGCTAGAAACATAATCTAACCAACCGTAGGAATTGCGGGAGTAGCCTGGGGTACATCATGTACGAATTCTGCTCAGTAGAGCGGACTAGCCAGGAATCCCCCACTTCAAAAATCGTTAGATTTTAAGTGGTGGGAGTATTCAATCCAGGAGGATACAATTATGGAACGAGTCATTCATATTTCCTATAATACAATTGAACTAGCGGCCACTGTTCACTATCCAGCACCGCACACACGCCGCGATCCAAACAAGCGCTGGCCCGCCATTATTATTTGCCACGGATTCGTCGGCAGCCGGATCGGACAAAATAGACTGTTCGTAGAGGCGGCACGTCGATTTGCCGAAGAAGGCTATTTCGTTCTGCGATTTGATTATGCCGGATGCGGGGAAAGCGGTGGAGAGTACGGAGACAATACAATGGACGCATTCATCGCCCAGACACGTCGCGTACTCGACTATGTACGAAGTATCGATTGTGTGGATGCCTCGCGTATTACCCTGCTTGGACATAGCCTCGGCGGTGCCGTTGCCCGTCTAACCGCTAATCGAGATTCACGCGTCTCTTCTTTAATTTTATGGGCGCCGGTTGCACATCCGTTCTATGATATTGTACGAATCGTCGGCCGGGATTCGTATGAAGAAGCCGAGCAAACAGGTGAGACTGATCATCTCGGATATGCACTTCGCCCCGCATTCTTCCATTCACTTGCCCATGTACAGCCGCTGGCGGATACCGCGTCTGTATTTTATGGAGATGTGTTTATCGCGCATGGCACAGGTGATACAGACATCCCATGTGATTACTGCGGACTGTATCGCGAATCACTGCGGCGGCGGGCAGCTGGACGGTGTGATACGAAGCTGATCGATGGAGCTGACCACGTCTTTGCATCCCTTGCCGGGAGACGTGATTTGTTCTCTGCCACGTCCGACTGGCTCGCACAAGTCGAAGCACAAAAAAATGAGTGGAGCGACTGGACGATCTAGCCCCTCTCTATCAAAGTAGCCCCGACTCTCTTTAATAAGAGCCGGGGCTACTTTTTATGGACACTATTAAACCAGGCCTTTTTGTAGGCCACGACGCGGCAGGCGCCATTTATAGAAGACAGAAAACATGCGCATAATCGTAATAAACGCGCACAAACCATACAACTGTATTGGATTTGAATGAGCGATCATGCCCGTTCCGATCAAAAGTCCGGCCAGAATCGCCCACAGCGCATAAATCTCGTCGCGCAGCACCATTGGCCTACGTCCAGCCAGCACATCGCGAATCATACCGCCACCGATTCCGGTCATAACCGCCGCTACAACAACCGCGCTCAGCGGGCGACCTAGCTGCGTTGCATACAACGCCCCCTGTACAGCAAATGCTGCCAATCCAATCGCATCAAGCAACTGCTCCCAACGCTTCCAGTATCGAATCAGCGCAACGGGCAGGCAGAAGCAAACTGCCATCGCAATCGTTGCCGTCCATAGAAGTGGTCCCTGCTCCCATAAGGTCGGAACCGGAATGCCAATAAAAATATTGCGCAGCACTCCGCCACCAAACGCGGTGGCCATTCCAAGGACGAATACTCCATATATATCATATTCCTCCTCCATTGCTACGACTGCACCACTCAATGCGAACGCAATTGTCCCAATCACGTTCAGGATATCCCATGTCATGACTGCTCCCCCTGTATTTCTTGTGTTGTTTTATCTATTCACAGCGTATCAAGAATCTGAAAAAAAAGAAAGAGAAGTTCATCCGCTTCTTATGTAGTGATTACTCATACAGATAATAAAAAACTACACCTCCAATTGTTAGTCGCTTCTAACAATTGGGGTGTAGTTCAATCGCCCGATAAGAAGATTTCTTCTTTATGCTGCTTTGTTGATATTTATTTTTTTTCCTTCTTTACGCCACTCTTTAAATTCAGCTGCTGCTGTGAAAAGTACGTCTGTGGATGAATTAAGTGCTGTTTCACAAGAATCTTGTAAAACACCGATGATAAAGCCTACTCCAACTACCTGCATAGCAATATCAGCTGGGATGCCAAATAAACTGCATGCTAGAGGAATCAGTAACAAGGATCCACCAGCAACCCCTGAAGCACCACAAGCACATATAGCTGATAGTACGCTGAGGATGATTGCTGTAGGAATGTCCACGTGAATACCAAGTGTATGAACCGCCGCAAGTGTCAAAACAGAAATCGTAACAGCGGCACCGGCCATATTAATGGTTGCGCCTAATGGAATGGATACGGAATAACTATCCTTATCCAAACCTAGATTTTCACATAATCTCATATTTACAGGAATATTTGCAGCTGAGCTACGTGTAAAGAATGCTGTAATACCGCTTTCCTTTAAGCACTTAAAAACAAGCGGGAAAGGATTTTGACGTATAGCTACGAACACAATGATTGGATTGACAACAAGCGCCACGAAGAACATACAACCAAGCAAAACGGCAAGTAATTTTCCATAGCCTAGTAACGACTCAATTCCATTTGTAGTAATAGAATCAAATACTAGGCCCATGATTCCTAATGGTGCAAACTTAATCACCCATGTAACCATTTTAGATACAGCATCTGAAAAATTAGAAATCATCGTTTTTGTCGTATCAGGGGCATTTCGTAAAGCCAAACCAAGGAGTACCCCCCAAGCTAAAATACCGATATAGTTCGCATTATAAATGGCCTTAACCGGGTTATCAACAACGTTTAGCAGTAATGTTTTGAGAACCTCTACAACACCGCCAGGAGCCGTCACACCCTCAGCACCCTTTGCAAGTGTTAAGCTTACAGGAAAAATAAAACTCATAATAACGGCGATTAATCCAGCTAAAAAGGTTCCTAAAAGATATAGGAAGATAATGGATTTCATATTCGTTTGGTGTCCACTCTTATGTTGAGCGATGGCTGACATAACCAAGAAGAGTACCAACACAGGTGCGATTGCTTTCAAAGCACCTACAAATAAAGTGCCTAAAATTACAACAGGTTTTGCTGCTCCGGGGATCGTTACAGCCAGGATAATACCAATAATCAAACCTACAATTATTTGTTTTACCAGACCCAATTGACCCCACTTTTTCAGTATACTTTTCATAGATGTTCCCCCACTAATTTAAGATAAAACTGTAATATTGCTACTATCGAGTTATCCATCTCTCATAACCCTGCGATAGAGTTACGTCTATTACAAATAGATCGTTCGAATAATAGGTGACTTTTATTAGATATGTACCAACCTCACTCCTAGAGTTTGGCTTGGATTTCTAATTAAATAGGTTTCTGTATGATTAATTTCTTCAATGGATGGCCATCCTCATCACATTCCACCCCATAAAGACAACTGTCTTCATGGCAAATATTATTATAATGATTTTTTCGATATATTACAACATTATTATATTTATCAATAAAGTTTTAAACATTTAAATATTCACATAATTTGTAAGAGAAAACAATATATATCGATAATCTTTTCGCGAGCGATTACTATTTCAAAAGAATTTATAGCTCTCAGAAGCAAGGATCTTTATGGATTCATGTACATATCCATGAACCATGCCTTTATAACAAAAAGAAAAAGCAGTGCTTTACTTACTCAAAAACACTGCCCATTTTCTTACTCAAATTTATTTTATGATAAAAACTTTACCACATTAAATGGCTGAAACAGTTTTGGAAAATTTGACGACAATCTTGAAAATTTCCGTCATCATGACTGAGTGAAAGAAAGTGCATAGACCATAGATCACCCTTCAAGAAGCTGAGAGCCAGACAGGAAACCACCTTTTATAAGCTTAAATTTGCATCCTGCCAGAATGAAAAACCCTTACTTACTTACTTACTTACTTACTTACTTACTTACTTACTTACTTACTTACTTACTTACAAACGACCAGTCAATACCATTAACTCGCAACAAAAAAAGAAGGAACTTTGTCCCTCTCTTGATAGCAAATGCCAATACATCTCTGTTATCTGTCTTTCCTCACCAGCAGCGAACAGTAATAATCGAGATACTCGTCCCATAATATTTCTGTCCCTTCCAACATCTCGTCTTGATGGGCATGAAAAAAAGACAGGGCTGTATTGATCCTGTCTTGGTCTTGCAAATTATTATATTTAGCTTCCCATTCACTCCATACATCATCCCGTTCAGAAAAACAAATAACCGCTGATCGTTTAATACTCCAGACTCCTAGTATTTTTCCTTTTAACAAGTCAGCCATCAAATCTTCTTCATTAGTCACTCCTGTAATGAAACGAATTTACGTGCTATCAGACTAGTAAAGCCCTCTATATAAAGGAAATTGGGACGTAATCTCACGTACACTTCCCAATATTTGATCTTTAACCGTCGAACTCCGGGGATTTTTAAAGGCAAGTCCAATAAGCTGGGCAATTTCTTTCATTTCCTTAGGTCCTAATCCTCTAGATGTCATAGCAGGAGTCCCGAAGCGAATGCCACTCGTTACTAACGGGCTTGCCGTATCATGAGGAATAGCGTTTTTATTAGCCGTAATCCCCACTTCATCGAGTATTGTTTCAGCTTCTTTGCCCGTAAGTCCAATCGGGCGCAAATCAACCAATACAATATGATTATCTGTTCCTCCCGATACAACGGTTAACCCTTCACTCATTAGTGCTTCCGCCAATACGTTAGCATTTTCAAGAGTTTTTTTCATATACGTTTTGAAATCCGGTTGCAATGCCTCGCCTAGCGCAACCGCTTTTGCCGCGATGACATGCATAAGCGGGCCGCCTTGTGACCCAGGGAATATTGCTTTATCAATGGCTTGCTCCCATGGTTTACGGCACATGATGACACCGCCTCTTGGTCCTCGCAACGTTTTATGCGTTGTCGTCGTAACAAAGTGCGCGTGCGGCACCGGGTTAGGATGCAAACCTGCCGCGACAATTCCTGCAATATGTGCCATATCCACAAAGAAAATGGCCCCAACTTCGGCCGCAATTTGGGCGAACAACTCAAATTCGATCGTTCGTGGATAGGCGCTGGCGCCAGCAACGATCATGTGCGGAAGATGCTTATGAGCGAGCTTTCGCACTTGATCAAAGTCAATGCGCCCCGTTTGTTCATCGACACCATAAGGCACAAAATTGTAAAGTCTTCCGGAAAAATTCACCGGACTCCCGTGTGTAAGATGGCCACCATGTGATAAATTCATGCCCAGAATCGTGTCACCAGGCTTGACTGAAGCAAAATAGACCGCCATATTCGCCTGCGCGCCGGAGTGAGGCTGCACATTGACATGTTCAGCACCAAAAAGCTCTTTGACACGGTGAATGGCAAACTCCTCGATCATATCGACATACTCACATCCACCATAATATCTTCTTCCCGGATACCCTTCAGCATATTTGTTGGTCAGTACCGTACCTGTAGCTTCCATGACAGCCCGGCTTACAAAATTCTCCGATGCAATCAGTTCTATTTTATCCCGCTGCCGTGTAAGTTCTTGCCGAATAGCGTTGGCCACTGCTTTGTCTTGTTGTTCCAAATATTTCATGAACATCTTCCTTTCTGTCTGCATATTTCGTTTGTCACATTCTGTCGTGTTGCAAAAGCAAATATTACCATGATAATATACCAATCAATGGATTGTTATTAAATATCCATAAATCAGAAGTTAGAGCAATCCATAATCATGGTAGAAACACTCGAGGTGAATGAATGCTAAAAGTAAACCGAGATGACAAACGTCCCATCTGGCAGCAACTTCTGGACCAAGCGATCCATAATATTACAACCAGAAAATGGCCGCCAGGCGAATTGCTGCTCCCATCCCGCGAACTCGCTCTATTGATTGGTGTTTCCCGTTCAACCATACAGATTGTTTACGAGGAGCTATTCAGCCGCGGGTACACCGTAACCTCTCGTCGCGGCGGGACAAGAGTTAGCGAAGGGACATATACGACTCGTCCTGCAGAGGATGCTACGACCCAAGGACTTGTCCCCCCCGAATTGCCTTTATTAAACGCTGCAGTCGGTCATTTGCACAGTTGGTTCGGAGACAAAGAAAATCGAAAAGTAGAGATCGACTTCAGTCCCCATGAGCCTTATTTGGACGAACGTTTTCAAAAAAATTGGAGACAATCGTTTTTACAGGCCTCCACAAAAACAGACCTGGACAGCTGGGCTTACGGCGATGCCTATGGATTCCTGCCGCTACGAAAACAGATTCAACGTTATTTGTCACTTGAACGGGGTCTTCATGTGAGTATCGATCAAATCATATTAACCTCAGGCGCACAACATAGCCTTGATTTGATCGCCCAGGCCCTTTTACATGAAGGAGAAACGGTTTCGGTTGAAGATCCTGGCTTCCCTGCTGCCTGGATGGCGATGAAGTATCGGCGTATGCAAGTTGTTCCTGTTCCGGTCGACGAGCACGGGCTATGCGTAGACCGCATTCACCCTCAATCCAAACTTGTGTTTGTTACGCCATCGCACCAGTGTGCGGTTGGAGTTATTATGTCGGAACCTCGCAGGCAACAATTGTTACACATGGCTGCCGAGCAGCGGTTCTGGATTGTTGAGGATGATTACGACAGCGAATTTCGATATCGCGGTGACCCACTTCCAACCTTGTTCAGTCAGCGACCTCAGAACACGTTGTATATGATGAGTTTTTCCAAAATGGTTGCTCCTGGTATTCGGATATCAGCAATCATCGGTCCAAAAGAGGCCATTCGTCAGCTTGCCCACGTCCATGAATTAACCTATCGTCATCTTCCGATTATGGAGCAATTAACACTTACTCATTTTATCGAACACGGTCATTTCATGCGCCATATGAGACGAGTTCGAAATGTATATCGGCGCAGACACGAAGCCATGACGAAGGCGATTATCATGACAGGTCTGAGCGAACACTTCACACTAAGCGGCGTAGAAACGGGGTTGCATATGCTTCTTGAGGCTGATAAATCGTTTGACGAAGAAGCCGTGACGCACCTAGCGCTCGAAAAAGGAATCCGTGTTTATCCGCTTAGCACATATTGTTTGGAAAGCGATCGAAAAGGATGGGTACTGGGTTTTGCTAAAGTAGATGAAACTGCCATTGAAGAAGGCATTTATCGTCTGGCGGGGATGCTTTTATAATACAAGTATCCCCGTCCGAGTTTGCCCTTGATTACAGCTCAATTCGTGCTGCCATCCAGTTCCCTCAGCACATGACCTAGTATGTCGATCGCCTGATCTATTTCATCGTTGGTTACGTATAAGCTTGGCATAAACCGGATGACGTGGGTTCCTCCCGGCAAGACAAGCAGTCCGTTCTGATGTAATTTCTGAATAATTGGCGCAACAGGTTCCGTAAACTCAATGCCAATGAGCAGTCCTAACCCTCGAACGGCACGAATGACAGGATAAGTTTTTAAATCATTTCCCAGCTTGTCTAGGGCATACGCCCCCGCTTTTTTTGCTCGTTCAAACAATCCGTCCTCCATCAACATTTCAATGGTCGCAAGCCCGGCTGCCGTGGGAAGAGGTGAACCGCCAAACGTGGAAGCATGGCTACCGGCTGAAAAGGCATCCCTAAGCTTTTCCTTTCCCATCATGGCCCCGATTGGCAAACCGCTAGCCAACCCCTTCGCCAGCGTGATGATATCCGGTTCGATTCCATAATGCTCATAGGCAAACATGCTCCCTGTTCTTCCCATTCCGGTCTGTACTTCATCGACGATCAGGAGAATTCCTTTTTCCTTGCATAACGTAGCTAGATCAAGCACGAATTTTGGTTCGGCAAGATGAACACCGCTCTCTCCCTGCACCAGCTCCAGCATGATAGCAGCTGTTTTCTGCGTGATCCTGCTTCTTACACTCTGAATATCATTAAAGCGCGCATGCACAAATCCTTCCGGAAGTGGAAGACAGCCATCCTTGACCTTCTCTTGTCCCGTAGCTGTCAAGGTAGCGAGTGTACGACCATGGAACGATTGTTCAAACGCAATGATCTCGTATCGTTCATTCTCCAGCACACGTTGGTGATACCTGCGAGCACATTTGATGGCTGCTTCGTTTGCTTCGGCGCCGCTATTACAGAAAAAAACGAGATCAGCACAGCTGATTGTCACAAGTTTTTCCGCAAGCTCTTCCTGCGTCGGGATATGAAACAAATTGGATACATGCCATACTTGCTCCAGTTGTTCCTGAATTCGCATCTTTACCCTTTCTGGGACGTGACCCAGATTACAAACGGCGAGACCAGTCATAAAGTCCAAATACGATTTCCCTTCATCATCCCACAGTGTCGCTTTATTTCCTTTCACCAGTGTGAGCGGGAATTTGTTGTAGGTTGGGAATAAATAGCTTCTTTCCAGTATAACCACCACTTTCTGGCACGCTACGCGCCTGATCTATAATAAAGGTGCCTCCGTAGGTGACATTCTCCTGCCCCTCTCCTAATCGTCCTGGCGCGCGTTTTCATTCCAGTAATAGCTGTCCGGCAAGTAACGTTGGCCAAATACACTTGTCCCTACGCGGATGATGGTAGCTCCTTCTTCGATGGCCACCTTGAAATCACCGGACATGCCCATCGAGAGGATATCCATTTCTACACGCGGAAACTTTTTCTCTCGAATCTGTGTTTGAATACATTTTAATAATCGGAAGCAGTGCCGGGTCTCGTCGTTTGTAGCATTCAGTTTTCCAATCGTCATTAAGCCTTTCACGTTTAACGTTGCGAACTGGGACAATTGTTCCACCAACTCCAGTGCCGTTTCCGGAGAAGCACCAAATTTACTTTCTTCGTAGGACGTGTTGATTTGTACCAGAATATCCATGGTCTTGTTCTCTTTGGTGAGCTGATGGTGCAGAGCCTGCCCCAACTTCAAACGATCCACAGAATGAATGAGCGTAACATATTTGACAACGTCCTTCACTTTATTCGTTTGCAGATGTCCGATAAAATGCCATTCCACTTGATTATATTGCTGCATAAGTGGAAACTTGTCCCGCAGTTCTTGCGCTTTGTTTTCCCCAAATAGAGTCTCACCCGCTTGTATAGCCATTTGTAATTTTTCGAGCCGTACGGTTTTGGTCGCCAACAATAATTTTACGTCCTCTATCTTTCGCCCTGAGGCTTGGCAAGCCAATTCCATCTGCTGTCTCACGGTTTTGAGATTCTCTTCGACTAGCTGGCCCATGTCTCCTACCCTCTTTCTGTTCTACGTTTGTAAATGATCACGTTAAGCTTATTGCGTTTTGGATTGCAATAAAGCATCCAAAAAATAAACAAAACATCTTACACAGTTTTTCCAGGTTTGAACATTTTTTCTTCTTCAATCTGATTTTCTTTCGCGGTGATATGATGCGGATCAATTCGGTACACCTGAACCGGACCACCGAATACTGCTGATCGGTATTTATCTACGTGCTGCTGAGGTAACGGCCGATTATAGTAACCAGGGACATACTTATAAATCATTTCTTGCAACATGTGTGTAGCTTCATCCAGATCGACAATGGGCTGTGCCTTGCCAAAAATCATTACACTCATATACGCCGTGTCCGTCTTGGCTGGAACCGGATCAGTAATAGTTCCATATTCTTCACAAACCGTAAAGCAGACCTCCGGATTCGCACCCATAACCTGATTTCGTCTCCCATCAGTGGCTCCATGGAAATAAAGCTTTCCATTTGTCCAAACAAAATTGAGCGGAACAACATACGGCAGATGACCATCGACCATTCCAAGATGTCCAATTCGAGCTCGCTGCAGAAATGTCTCAATCTTGCTCTTGTCCAACACTTCTCTTATCTTGTAACGCACTCCATCCATTGTTATCACTCCTATTGTATTGAAGTATTATTATGGAAGTTTATCAGCTATTGGAATGAATATAAATGTCCATAATTTCAGAAATATACCAATCCATATTCGACACTAAGTAATGCTCCCCTAAGTCATACCTTATAGTCAGCGCATACGTATTTTGTCTGTTCCATTTTCACAGTCAATGACGTGAGCACTTGCTTGTCGTGCTGTTTAACCCAGCGAAAAAAGACTTCAATACCCCAGCGTTTTTCATACGAATCACAAACGGTTGATGATGCCTAACGAATGAATCAAGGCGCTTGACCTGAAAATAAGCACGGTCTGCCACCATAATAAAATTTGGATTCAAAAAGCTTTCCATCATCGGGATGCCATAGCGTAACCCTGTGGTTTCCACTACGTCATACGGCATCTTTGATGCCTCCAAAAGAGCGACATATAGTTTTACACCGGACCGTTTTCCGTGATACGGAGCCCAGGGAAGTCGAGATTCTCCTACCGTCATTGTCGTAGAATCAATGAGCAACAGTTCTTTTGGAAATGAGGTAGAACGACGAATACGACGATTGCAGCGTGAAAGAAGCGTGCTAAAAAGCCCTTTGAAAATCGAATAAGGGACCTGGCTCATCTTGTTCCAGAATAGAAAGGAATGTGGTAGATTTAGTTAATCAACACTTGTGGTATTTTATTACTATATTGGATATTATACGCATGACAAAAGTATTGTTATTCTCGAAATGGAAGGTTAATCAACCAGGATGGCGAAAAGGCTATATATAAGGTAAATAATTACATAAACCTAAATAGGGGGTAGCATTTATGAAAAAGTTATGGGGAGATACGAACCCTAAAACTCAATGGTCAAAACAGTATCGTTCTGTTCTGATTGCTATGCTTTCATGTACTTTTATTTTCTCTCCATCTGTTGGTAGTGCAACCATAATACCAAGCGATAACATTCAAGATAATTACTATATAGATGCAGAGACTAATGCTGAATTATTCGACATAAACCTAAAAGCAGCTGAACAAGGAAATGTTAACGCTCAGTTTCTAGTGGGAGAGGCATATTATAATGGATGGGGAGTCCAGAAAGATACTAAAAAAGCATTTCAATGGTATCTGAAAGCAGCTACACAAGGTTATGCAGATGCGCAGTATGCAGTTGCCTATTCGTACGAAAAAGGTTTAGGGGTCTCCCAAGATTATAAGCAAGCTTTTGGATGGTTTTTAAAAGCTGCTGAACAAGGAAATTCTCATGCTCAAAATACTGTTGGGTATTTTTATGTAAAAGGGATGGGCACTCCTAAGGATTATAAAAAAGCGATGCAATGGTTCATGAAAGCAGCTAACGAGGAAAATGCATATGCACAATATAATATTGGTCTTTTATATTTTCATGGATATGGTGTTCCTAAAGATTACAAGAAAGCAATGGAATGGTTCATGAAGGCTGCTGAACAAGAAGATGAGGCTACACAATACAATATAGGTGTTTTATATGAAAGCGGATGGGGAGTTCGCAAAGACTATAAAAAAGCAATGGAATGGTACCAGAAAGCTGCTGAACAAGAATACGATAAAGCTCAATATAGTATAGGTACCTTATATGAAAATGGATGGGGAGTTGCTAAAAACTCTAAGAAAGCCATAGAATGGTATCAAAAAGCTGCTAAACAAGGTAATCAGGATGCACAGGTCCGGATTAAAGCTCTACAAAAAAAATAATCGATTTGTGTTATAAAACGAAGCCTCCCTACCTCCTTAGAAAAATAATTCTTTAAAGCATACAAAAAGGTTCGAGAGAAATAAGACTCGAACCTTTTTGTATATATCTTAGAGATGTATACTGGATACCCCTTTTAGTGTTTATATTTAAAAACCCCATATAAAAACAAAAACTCCGAATACATGACCCGGAGCTTCTACTTAGCTTTCTATTATTTTATTGTCCGATGAATTAATACTGCTACACGAGCTACCAACACCCTTTACAATTCTAGAAATATTTGAACACACCATCAAAATTCCGAATCCAAGATCGGACAGATTTTATCCCCTTCCTGTAGTCAGCATACAGCATAATTACTTCCAACTAACTCGATCACAGTAGTCGTAGGCTTTTTATCACTGAATTTATCAAGCAACTCCTATAGTTTTGTCTCTCTTTCCTTGTTGTTCTTCATCACTTGGAATAACAGATAAACAAAAAGAGCCGCCTACGCGACTCATAAATAAAAAGGGGCTGTCCGAAAAGGGTGAATTCATTAAAATTTAAAAGTCAAGAATACTGATATATCAACGTTCTTGAACATAAAAAGAGGCATCCAAAAGTCGAAAAATCGACTTTCTGGACAGCCCCTTTTATAAATTTAAAGTATAACCCTACCAAAACGGCAGGGTTATGCTTTAAGTAACAAGGATTAGTAGTTCATGTACTGCTCGCGCTCCCATGTGTGAACGGTTGTGCGGAACATATCCCACTCGATTTCTTTTGCTTCTACAAAGTGCTCAAGTGCATGTTCGCCAATCGCTGCGCATACTACTTCATCTTTCAGCAGCTCTTGAATCGCTTCTTTCAGCGTAGCTGGCAGACTTGCGATGCCTGCTTCTTCACGTTCTGCTTCGTTCATAACATAGATATTACGGTCAACTGATGCCGGAGCTGGCAGTTTGTTCTCTACGCCGTCAAGACCTGAAGCAAGCAGAACAGCCAGTGCGAGGTATGGATTCGCAGCCGGGTCTGGATTACGAACTTCAATACGAGTGCTCAGACCACGGGAAGCCGGGATCCGAACGAGCGGGCTGCGGTTTTTCGCAGACCATGCTACGTAGCACGGAGCTTCATAGCCTGGTACAAGACGCTTGTAGGAGTTTACAGTCGGATTCGTGATCGCTGCAAATCCGCGAGCATGCTTGATAATACCAGCCAGGAAGTGCATTGCTGTTTCACTCAAACCAAGCTCAGTAGACGCATCTTCGAATACGTTTTTACCCTTAGCGAAGAGGGAGAGGTTGCAGTGCATACCGGAACCATTAATCCCGAACAACGGTTTCGGCATGAACGTTGCATGCAGACCGTGTTTGCGTGCAATTGTTTTAACAACGAGTTTGAATGTTTGGATCTGGTCAGCTGCTTCTACTGCATCCGCATATTTGAAGTCGATTTCGTGCTGACCTGGTGCTACTTCGTGGTGGGATGCTTCCATATGGAATCCCATTTGCTCAAGCGTCAGTACGATATCACGACGGCAATTCTCACCGAGGTCAAGTGGTGCGAAATCGAAATATCCACCTTGGTCGTTCAGTTCTGTAGTCGGCTGGCCTTTTTCGTCCAGTTTGAAGAGGAAGAATTCCGGCTCTGGCCCAATGTTGAACTGATCATAACCGAGTTCTCCAGCTTTTTTGAGGGAAGCTTTCAGAACCTGGCGTGGGTCACCCATGAACGGCTTTCCGTCTGGTGTGAATACGTCACAGATAAAGCGAGCAACTTTACCGCCTTCTGTAATCCACGGGAATACAACGAATGTGTCGACATCCGGATACAGGTACATATCGGACTCTTCAATGCGAACGAAACCTTCAATTGAAGAACCGTCAAACATCATTTTGTTATCCAGTGCTTTTTCCAGCTGGCTTGACGGAATCTCAACGTTCTTGATTGTGCCAAGCAAATCTGTGAATTGAAGACGAATGTATTTTACATTTTCTTCCTCAACCAAACGATAGATGTCATCTTTTGTGTACTTTGCCATCTCCAAAAAGCCTCCTTAAGTCTCTCCCTCATTACTGAGGAAACCCTATTATGATTTATTGTAATAATTAATGGAAGAAGCGAGATAGCTCCCCCCGGTTAAGCGGTGTTTGTCCGGGCCGATTCGCATGTATGATCATCTGCTGCTTTAGCATCTCACGCAATTGGCGGTCAGTTAGTTCCTTGCGCTTCTCTTCTGTCTTCTCATCGATGACATTCACATCAGAAGCACCCACGCTCTTCATCGCCAGCACTTGTTTGATGCCTGCAATGTTGAGCCCTTTCTCAAGCAGGGATTTAATCTCCAGCAGGCGATCTACGTCATTGAAAGAAAACATCCGCTGGTTACCCTTAGTGCGCGCAGGCTCTATTAATTCTTGCTGTTCGTAATATCGAATCTGCCGGGCCGTGAGCTCAGTGAGCTGCATCACGATCCCGATCGGAAAAAGAGCCATATTGCGGCGAAGCTCATCGTTCATTTCCTTTACTCCTTTCGCCGGTTGATCTCCTTGCTCCTGAAGCTTATTTTACACATGTCAGCTTTCCTCGTCAATACATGTGAGGTAACTTTACATATATTTTTTTAGATTTTACATAATTTTTTCTCAATCATCTCATTCAGTGCAGTGAGCACCCCGACTTTGACATGAGAAGCGGTCAATCCACCCTGAACAAACCCGAGATATGGCGGGCGCACCGGACCGTCTGCGGACAGCTCAATGCTCGCTCCCTGGATGAATGTACCAGCGGCCATAATAACCGGGTCTGAGTAACCTGGCATTGCACCCGGCTGCGGAACAACATGTGAATCAACCGGGGACGCTTTCTGAATCCCCTGACAAAAAGCAATCAATCCTTCTGCTGTACCGAATTCAACCGATTGAATGAGATCAGTACGCGGCGCATCCCAGCGCGGGTTCGTCGTAAACCCAAGACTCGCAAGCATACCAGCTGTGAACACCGCGCCTTTGAGCGCTTCCCCAACAACGTGCGGCGCTAAGAAAAAGCCCTGAAACATCTCCAGCGTGCCATGCAATGTGGAGCCGACTTCCGCTCCGATTCCTGGAGCGGTCATGCGGTACGATGCCATCTCAACCAGATCAGCACGTCCAACAATATAGCCGCCGCTTTTCGCAAGGCCGCCGCCTGGATTCTTAATAAGGGAGCCCGCCATAATGTCCGCCCCAGCTTCAAGCGGCTCACGAGCTTCTGTGAACTCGCCATAGCAGTTATCGACGAAGACAATCAGGTCCGAACGAATACCTTTCACGAATTCGATCATCTCTTCGATTTGGGCTACCGTAAACGATGGACGATCCGCATAGCCGCGCGAACGCTGAATGCCGATTACTTTTGTGCGGTCTGTGATCGCGTGTGCAATCGCTTCCCGGTCTATTCCTCCGGTTGTAAGAAGCGGAATTGACTGATAGCCAATACCGTACTCTTTTAGAGAGCCTTTGCCTGTACCGCGAACACCCACAATTTCTTCAAGCGTATCATACGGCGCACCTGTTATGTAGATGAGTTCATCATTTGGGCGTAGCAGGCCAAATAACGCAATGGCAATCGCATGTGTACCACTCAAGATATGACTGCGCACAAGGGCCGCTTCGCCGCCAAATACGGTAGCATATACCTTCTCAAGTGTTTCCCGTCCCATATCATCATAGCCATAGCCTGTAGACGGCGCAAAATGAAAGTCACTTACTTGATGCTTCTGGAACGCTTTCAATACTTTGAATTGATTAAAATCAGCCATTTTCTCAATTTCGCGCAGGCGTGGCTGAATCATAGCTTCGACCTGCGCAACGTAAGGGGACAAGGCTTCCCCGTGTGGTAAATACGAGAACACGTGTATCTCTCCCGACTTCTAGATGATATAATCCGACAGTTCTCGGGATACCTGCCCGAGATTACTACCGCGGACTTCCATATGATAATTCATGCCGTCCTCACTTACTTCTTCTCTCAGCACGTGCATGTGACGGTGCAGAAGAGCATGCAGGTCCCCCCGTGCAATCGGGATACGTAGCACATAACGGCTATGCTGCTTTTCAATCTGCTCCTCAATTTTGACAAGCAGACGGTTCATATCGTCCGCGCGATAAGCTGATACATACATCGCTTCCCCAGGCGTCGGCAACACCGGACGCTCGGATACTTGATCCATCTTGTTAAACAGTGTAAGACGCGGGATGGAAAGTGCATCAAGTTCACCAAGCACTTCATCGACGACTTCCATATGAATCGCTGCTTCCGGATGCGAGGCATCGACTACTTGAATGATGAGGTCCGCCTCTGCCGCTTCTTCAAGTGTCGAGCGGAACGCGGCAATGAGCTGATGCGGCAAATCTTGAATGAATCCGACTGTATCGGTTACGACAATGTCCTGTCCACCCGGAAGCATCACCCGGCGTGCGGTTGGATCAAGCGTAGCGAACAGTTGATTCTCTTCTAGCACACCAGCATCTGTCAACCGATTGAGAACCGTCGATTTCCCTGCATTTGTGTAGCCGACAAGCGCCACCTGAAACACATCGTTTTTCTTACGGCGTTCGCGGTGTAGCTGGCGGTGGCGTTTTACTTCATCTAGATGCGTTTCGATCTCGCTGATACGGCGGCGGATGTGGCGACGATCGCTCTCAAGCTTCGTCTCCCCCGGTCCGCGCGTTCCAATTCCCGCACCAAGACGAGACAGTTCGGCCCCTTTACCAGTCAGGCGCGGTAGGCGGTAATTCAGTTGAGCCAGTTCCACCTGTAGCTTGCCTTCCCGCGAACGAGCACGCTGGGCAAAAATGTCCAGAATAAGCTGAGTGCGATCAATGACCTTGCATGGAATAACACCTTCGAGATTGCGCACCTGCATCGGGGTCAGTTCATCATTAAAAATGACCACGTCTGCCTCAAGCTGCTCCACCATCATGTTCAGCTCGTCCACTTTCCCTTTTCCGATATACAGGCGTGAATCCACATAATCCCGCCCCTGTGTCAGCACACCAGCTACTTCAGCCTGAGCGGTTTGCGTCAACTCCTCAAGCTCATCCATCGACAGGGTAAATCGGCGTTCATCGCTACCCTTCTTGTAGTATCCGACCAGAACGGCACGCTCTGTTTTTTGTTCATCGACAATATGTATGGCTAACGCCCTCCTTTTCCTTCTTATCTTACCAAATGTGGGGGGAAAATACGACAAACTACAAAAAAGAGCTTGGAGGGTTGGAGACTCCCCAACGTGCAGTGGAGGAGCGGAAAAGGAAGTCGCCTTTCACTTCGGTACGCTTTGCAGGGAAGTATAACTGTTCGCTCCAGATGACCGCCAAACTCGCCCACAAAAGATCAGGATGCTTTCTCGATGAAGTGTTGTGGGCAAAAGCCCGTTTGTCTGTCCTCTTCCGCTGGGTAGCGCGTACAGGCGTTCCGTGGCGACTTCCTTCTCCGCTCCTGCCCACGTTTGGGCAGTAAACCATCAAGCCAATTTTTTGTAGCTTTGCTTTGCAGTTTTTTGTTTTTTTAATCCCAACTTTGTTGGGATGAGAGAAGAGAAAAGCAAGAGAGCGTCTGTACGCGCTACCGAGCAGAAGGAGGGCGGCGAACGGGGTTTTGCCCGCAATCCTTCTATGAAGAAGCATCCTTGTCCCCTTTTTGCGGGCACGTTCGCTGGGCTTCTGGAGCGGCCAGTTTACGCTTCCTGCAAAGCGTACCTAAGCGAACGGCTTCTCTCTTCTCTCATCCCACCACCAAAGTTGCTCGATTCCACAAAAGAAAGAACACCGTCTGACGTTACCCAACAAAAAAGGAGCTCCCCCGCGGACTCACGGACAGCTCCCTTCTACCGCATAAGCGGCCTATTATGTATGATCATCACGGTCGGATGCAGGGGTCCACTGAAAGACGTAATCCGGCGTCGTTTTTTTCAATATAACACGTTCTCCCTTTACCTCACATTCCACTTGACCGAAGCCTAAAAGCTCATGAATTTCTGGAGGTAGTAGTATTTGTCCATTTTCTGCTACACGGCATACAAATCGCTTATTCACCTGTGCTCCCCCTTCCTTTCGCCATTATATAACGCATCAAGAGAATTGCCTATCGGAACTTTATTCCTACAACAAATGATGCAACTTATCGGATAAGGAACGCGTCTAGAAAGAAACTCATTTGAAAGCATGAAAGGGGACCTACCAAACTATGAACCAAAAAAAATTCGGAAAAGCGCTACTATGTGTACCACTTCTCAGCGCCTGGCTACTCGCTTACACACCCGCTTCTGCGCACGCTGAATCAACTACTGCCGTAGCACACACAATAACTGTAACAGGTAAAGGAGAAATTCGCGTTAAGCCCGATACTGCCTATATTCAACTCGGACTTACCACCACTGGAAAAACAGCACGGGAAGCCCAACAAAAAAATGCAGCCGGATTCGAAAGCATTCGCAAAGCCCTGGCAACATTCAAAATTGCAGAAACAGACATTCAGACCGTTCGCTACTCCACTTCTCCTGATTATTCATGGGAAGATAACAAACAAACGTTAAAGGGATATCAGGTAGAACAAATGGTTTCAATCAAATACCGGGACTTAAATCGCGTGGGAGAGCTGCTTGATCAGGCTACTGCGGCAGGTGCGAACCGAATTGACAATGTGACATTCACATCGGAGAAGCTTGATACGTACCGTATGGATGCGACCGACCGCGCGATTGATAATGCCCGGCTTAAAGCAGACCGCATGGCAACCCGCGCCGGGGTTAAAATCAATACAATCCTCGCCATCAGCGACGGCTCCACGCCATCGGTCATATATCCAATCCGAAACACAGAAGTTATGGCAGCAAGTATGAAAGATGCAGCTAGTCCGTCCAGTCAGCTATCACCAGGCGAGCTTGTTATTGAAGACTACGTTACCGTTACATACGGCTATTAACAGAAGCATTACGATGGGGAGGCTGTCTCACAAGCTAGAACATAGCGACTGAGGCAGCCTCTTCTTGGTGTAGGTTTTCTCCAAAGTGTAGTGAAGGAGCAGGATCGGGAGGAGCCTCGTCACTTTGGTACGCTTACGGGGAAGTTAAGACTGTCCGCTCCAAGTGCCAGGCGAACTCGCCCACAAAAGGTGCCCACGATGTATTCGCATCGAAGTATTGTGGGCAAAGGCCCGTTCGCCTGACCCCTTCCGCTGGGGAGTCGCGTACAGGCGTTCCGTTGCCCCGCCCGATCCCGCTCCTAGCACGCTTTGGTTAAAACATCATCAAGCAATATCAAGAGGCTGAGCTTTGCTATGCAGGTAAAAAATAAGGAAGCGGTCTTGCGAAAAGCCAGTGGCTACCGAGCAAATCCTTTCTGGCGTTGCATGTTTTTTTGTAAAACGAAACGTTGTGCGGGGAGCGGGAGAAGGAAAGAGTAAGAGAGCGCCTGTACGCGCCTACTCAGCGGAGGGAGGACGGCGAACGTGCTTTTGCCCGCAATCCTTCGGTGAATCAACATCGCAGGCCTTTCTTTGCGGGCGAGTTCGCCGGGCTCTTGGAGCGGACAGTCAGAGCTTCTCCGCAAGCGTACCGAAGCGAACGGCTCCTTCCTTCTCTCACTCCCTCACCACTACACGTTGTCGATCCCACAAAAAAGCGGTCTCGTTCGCCATGTTCTGGCTTTCGAGACCGCTTCTTCTTCTTTTTACTGACATTCATCCTGGCGAAGCCCCGCACGTTCTTCTGCTTCTGCCATCGATACCATGCTACTATTCGGTTTTTGACCTGTAAGCGGGATTTGGCCATCCCGTCCGAACTGATCAAGATCTCCCGGATGACTGCGCGGGTGCTGCTTATCAAGCGCCTTTTGCTTATTCTTATCCGACATACATATGCACTCCTTACTGTTTTCGAAGATGCAGTTAGTATGACCGAAACACAAATTTCTTATTGCACAAATTACAGAATAAGCTTGTCAATCACTTTCACAAGATGTAGAATCTCCGGCTTGCTGACCTGAGCATCTGCACCAACTTTTTCACCCTTATGGCGCAGGTCATCTGTAATAAGCGACGAGAAGATAATAACAGGAAGTTTACGCAGGTCCTTGTTTTCTTTAATTCGCTTGGTTAAATGGTGGCCGTCCATCTTCGGCATCTCAATATCAGTGATAACGAGGTTCAAATGGTCCGTTACTTCATCACCTGTACGCGCCACATGCTCGAGGTAATTCCACGCTTCATTCCCATCCTGACAAATCTCGATATGTACATACCCTGCCTCATGCAATGTTTCTTCAATTAATTTGCGCAAAATCGCAGAATCTTCCGCAAGCAAAATACGCTTGTTGCTCTTATCACGCGTGCCTAGCTCTTTCAGCTGGCTTACGTTAATCCCGGACTCCGGACTAATATCTACGACGATCTTCTCAAAATCAAGCAACAGAATAAACCGTTCTCCCATTTTCACAACACCTGTTGTGCTGTTTTCCACGCCGCGTGCGAGTTCTGACGGCTTCTCAATCTGCTCCCACGAAATGCGATGAATACGTGATACAGAATGGACGTAAAATGCTACCTTCATCTGATTCAGCTCAGCGATAATAAGCTTATCCTGCTCCGGGTGATCAGATGGCGAATATCCAAGCGCCTGTGCCAAATTAATAACTGACAGCACTTCCCCACGCAGTTGAATGATTCCCATTACGTGCGGATGAATTTTAGGTGTGCGTGTCACGAGAACCGGGTTAATGACTTCACGCACTTTAATGACGTTAATGCCAAAGGTATCTCCCCCGATACCAAATTCAATAATCTCCAGTTCATTCGTACCGCTCTCCAGCAAAATTCCTTTTTTATCATCAATTGCCATCTCAAACGGCCCCTTTCTTTATATCCCAACAATGATAAGAAGAAGTATACTCCCTTGAGTCTATAGTACCGTATTTTCTATGTTTTACGCTAGATGGTAAACAAAAGAAAAATGCGCGCAGTCCTAAACTACCGCACGCTTACTCCTGCTCAAAATCTTCGGCTTTTAACTCCATCAACATCTCTTTATCTACCTGCAGTGCCGCATGATCAGTCACGATACGAATCGCCTGCTGACGGATCGCCTTTTCGATCACATTGCGCACATAGCGCGCGTTACTAAAATGATTTTTACCATTTTCCCGTTCACGGGCGAGCATCCGGCGTAGTAAGTATCGCGAATCACTGGCCAAGTAATACGCCTGTTCGTCACACATTGTATCCGCAATGTCTAAGAGCTGATTCAATGTATAATCTGGAAAATCAAGTTGAATCGGAAAGCGAGAAGGGAGACCTGGATTCGATGACAAGAACGTATCCATTTCCTCGTTATATCCGGCCAAAATCACAATCAGCTGTTTTCGGTCATCTTCCAGGCTTTTAATTAACGTATCAATACATTCCTTGCCGAAGTCTTTCTCCCCACCCCGCACAAGCGAGTACGCTTCATCAATAAACAAAACGCCGCCGATCGCTTTTTTGATAATGTCTCGTGTTCTCGAAGCCGTATGGCCGATGTATTCTCCGACAAGATCCGCCCGCTCCACTTCCACCAGGTGGCCTTTTTCGAGAATGCCCATATCTTTGAACAACTTACCGAGAATACGGGCTACAGTTGTTTTGCCGGTTCCAGGATTGCCACGGAATACCATATGAAACATATGCGGTGCATTGTGAAGCCCCTGCTCTTCCCGGAGCTTACGAATAGTCAGAAATGCATAAATTTCGTACACAAGCTTTTTCACTTCTTCCAGGCCAACGAGACTCTCCAGTTCTTTTATCGCACCTGATTCATGTTCAAGCGATTTTTCCATGCGTGAACTAATGATTTGCTCCCGATTGCGGGCAGGTGACGTTTCATTGCGGAATACAACTTTAATCTGATTGCCGCTTATATGTCCTGTCGCTTTCATTCACTCACCCCGCGTGCTTAGCTTCTATTCACTGTATGCCAGAGAAAACGAAATTAGTTGTGGACAGGCTCAATTTTCCGTACAGTGATTCCACATGAAATAATTACCACGCATATACATCGGAATTATATGTTACGATGAAACAGGTTCAGCCGAACCACTACTTTATCGCAACAGGAGTGATGACACGATGAAAAAATGGATCGCAGCATCTGTACTGTGCACATCCTTACTTGGCTTTAGTGCAGCAGCTACAGAAGCAGCCACTACATGCCCAAACTCAGGTCAGGCAGAAAAGTTCACTGTAGTAAAAGGTCTGACAGCATACAATAACGCTGATTTACAAGCGTTATTGAGCCAATATTTCAAGAATTGCAAATTTGTAACAGTTGCTCAGCCGACTACAGGTGTAAAACCAGCTCAGCCGACTGTAACAACGCCACCGAAACAACCGACTACACCGGCAAATAGTCAACCAAGTCAACCAGCAACCAAGCCAACAACACCAGCTACCCCTGTACAGGGACTAACAGCTGATGAGCAGCAAATGCTTGATCTTGTCAATAAGGAGCGCACTCAGCGCGGACTTGCGCCACTAAAAGCTAATCTCGAATTAACAAAACTCGCACGTCTAAAAGCACAAGATATGATCGATAAAAACTATTTCAGCCACCAGTCTCCAACATACGGCTCACCATTCGATATGATGAACCGTTTCGGAGTCTCCTATCGTACTGCTGGTGAAAACATTGCGGGTAACTCGTCTGTTGCAGCAGCACACACTGCACTGATGAATTCAGAAGGACACCGTGCAAACATCCTGAATACTGCTTACACTGAGGTAGGCATTGGGATCGTAAACGGCGGACCATACGGCAAAATGTTTGTTCAAATGTTTAAAGGCTAAGTTGTCTAAACAAAACGAGGCTGTCCCTAGAGCCAGAAAGTGGCGAACGGGACAGCCTCGTTTTTCTTGGTGGATGATTTATCAAAAGTGTAGTGGAGGAGCCCGGATCGGGCGGGACCTCGTCACTTCGGTACGCTTACGAAGAAGTTGGGACTGTCCGCTCCAGGTGCCAGGCGAACTCGCCCACAAAAGAGGCCCCACGATGTATTCGCATCGAAGTATTGTGGGCAGAAGCCCGTTCGCCTGACTCCTTACTCTGGGGAGCCGCATACAGGCGTTCCGTTGCCCCGCCCGATCCCGCTCCTAACACGCTTTGGTTAAACACCATCAAGCAATATCAAGAGGTTGAGCTTTGCCATGCAGGTAAAAAACAAGGAAGTCGTCTTTCAAAAAGCCAGTGGCTATCGAGCAAATCCATTCTGGCGTCGAGCGTTTTTTTGTAAACCGAAACGTCTTGCGGGGAGTGGGAGAAGGGAGGAGCACGAGCGCCTGTACGTGCCTACTCAGCGGAGGGAGAACGGCGAACGAGCTTTTGCCCGCAATCCTTCGGTGAATCAACAGCGTAGGCGTTTCTTTGCGGGCACGTTCGCCGGGCTCCCGGAGCGGACAGTCACCACTTCCCTGCAAGCGTACCGAAGCGAACGGCTCCTCCCTTCTCCCACTCCCCACCACACACTTTCGATTCTACAACAAAAAAGGCTATCCTGTTCGCCATGTTCTGGTTTGGGGATAGCCTCTTTGGCATGATCCATCAAGCTGCGGCTGTCGTCAAAACGTCGCAGCCGGTTCAGATGGCTTGATTGTAATGGTAAAGTTTATTTTTGTATTTGGATACGAACGACCGCTGTTCTGCACAAGCTCAGCGGAAAATGTGTGTGCACCTGGCGTTAGATCCGCTGTATCAAAACGATTGTTGTATACCGAAGTTGTCTGGTTATCGACCGTGACCCGTACGTACCCTTGCCCTGAACGATTGGACTGTTTCTCTCCCGGTTTTACAAACGTAAAATTACGGGTCAAAAATGTCAAATTGACACTTGTCCCCTCAATAGAATGAGAAACAGCAAGCGAAGGTGGCTGGGCCAGTACCTCCTGCGTTTCCGCTTCCTGAGATTCTGACCCAGGCGATTTTGCACCGAATGTTCCACACCCGGAACATAGAAATGCCACAGCAACTAGCAAAAACAACGTGCGCACCAGATTGATCATCATGTATCTCATCCCCTGTCTTTGGTATGCCACTTCTTTACACAGCATAGACAAATGAGACGGACACAATACGTGCTAGTACATAGAAAAAAACCGGCATGCAGACGGCATGCCGGTTTTATAAATACTTACTGTGATTTCTTTATCGAAAGTTTTGCGTCATCTGAAACAAGTGACTGCCCTTTTACTACGACACGATCACCTGCTGCCAGACCGTTAACAAGAGACTGGTCACTGTTCTGTTCTACAATCGTGATATTTTTGCGCACTGGTTTATCGCCCTGCGCGACATATACATAAGACTTTCCATCTGCTGACAGAAGTGCTGCTGTCGGAACTACAATCCCCTGCTTCGTATCCGGTGTCAGCACACTCACCTGCAGAATCATGCCGCCTTTAATTTTGCCGTCTTGATTCGGTATTTCGATCGTAACCGGATACCCTTTAGACTGCTGATTAATCGGGCTGATGCTAGCTACTTTACCGGACCGCTGCAGCTTAACCGACGGAATCTCGATGTTTACAGGCTGTCCCATCGCAAACAGATTGATCATATTTTCCGGCACGTTAATAACCGCTTTTGCTGTCTCAAGATTAGCTAAAATCATAAACGGGCTTTGCGGCGAAGAGAAGTCCCCGATTTCCCCGTTAATGGTACCAATCGTACCGGAAATCGGCGCGGTAACCACTGCATTGTTCAAATTATCCTGCGCAATTTGCAAGTTCAGTTCCGACTGATTCAGCTGCTCTCGGGATACTTCAATTGCTTCTCCACGTTTGGCATTGCTTACTTGATTTTGCGCCGTCTGCATAGAGGACTGCGCATTTTTACGTGACTGCTCGGCACTGCGGCGCGATGCATCCGCATTCTGCTTCGCAATCTGTGCTTCTTTTAAGGCAATCTCCGCATTTTTTAGCTGCGTTTGTGCCTGCTCAAGATTTTGTTTTGTCACAGCGCCTTGCTGGAACAACATGGTTGTCCGGTCTACGTTTGTTTTCGCGTCACTATACGCCTGCTGGGCACGCGTAATCCCCGCCGCTGCCTGTGCTAGACTATTCGTAGCCTGTTCATATGCCGCAGTCGCCTGGGACAGACCGCTATTCGCCTGGTTCACGCCGGTCTGAGCAGAATTGACCCCGGTCTGCTGCTGCAGCTGCGCCTGAGCGAATGTAGCGCGAGTTAGCGCCACATTTTGCTGGGCCTGCGCAACGGAATTACGCAAATCTTTATCATCAAGTCGGAACAGCACCTCTCCGGCACTTACTTTTTGTCCAACCTTCACCTGAATTGACGTCACTTTGGCGCTTACTTTCGGCACAACATTCACCTGCTGAAGCGGCTGGGCGGTTCCTGTCAGAACCCGCCCTTTATCCAGCGTGCCTTTCTGTGCGGTCATCACCTCGACTGGTACAGTCTTGGCTACTGGTGCCGCGGCCTGCTGATCGCCTTTTCCACAGCCGGCCAAAAGGGCACTTGTCAGCACCAGACTTGTGATCGTCATTCCAATTACTGTTTTACGCATGGAATGTGTTCCCTCCTGTTTCCTGTTCGATTCGCTTCATTTTTTTCGCCCGGCGTTCCTCCCGGCGCTGTCTGCGTTTCATAATCCAATCGTCAAACAGGGTGTACACGACTGGCACAAGCACAAGCGTAATGAGTGTCGAGAACGTCAGACCAAACACAACGACAACGGCAAGCGGTGCCTGTCCTTCGCTTCCTTCCCCGCCTCCAAATGCAAGTGGTAAAATCGCAAGGACAGTAGCAAGTGTCGTCATCAAAATCGGACGCAGACGAATCGGCCCCGCCTTCTTAATTGCTTCATTGCGCTCCATGCCTTCTTTACGGAGCGTATTAATGTAGTCCACAAGTACAATCGCATTGTTTACCACGATCCCGATCAAAAGGATGTACCCCATCAGTGCCGCTACACTGAGCGGCTGCTGTGTGACCAGCAGACCGATGACAACCCCAACGAGCGTCGGCGGAATCGAGAACATAATAATAAATGGATACAGAAGCGATTCGAATTGGCTCGCCATAACCATGTACACAAGCGCAATCGAAAGAAGCATCGCAAGTGCTAGGCTCTGGAACGATTCTGCCATGTCTTTACTTTGACCGCCCTGAACAATATAATAACCCTCCGGCAGCTTCAGATCTGCCAGCTTCTTATTGATCTCCGCTGTAACCTCACTCAGCGGACGCCCGGTAATATCGCTTGTAATCTGCACTTGACGCACCTGATTAGCCCGGGAAATTTGCTGTGGAATCTCAATCTTCTTAATGGTCGCCACCTGTCCGACCGATACTTGTGCACCGGACGGAGTCGAGATCATGAGTCCGTTAAGATTAAGCATTTCTGATTTGAAATTTTCCGGGAACTGCAGGCGAACATCAATTTCATCATCACCTGTACGGTACTGGGTTGCTACCTGGCCATCAAACGCTGTACGTACCGCTGACACTACCTGATTGGTCGTAATGCCATATTGAGCGGCTATGTTACTGTTTACGGAAACTTCTAATTGCTCGGTTGTCTTCTGTAAGGAAGATGTAACGTTACGTGTTCCATCGACCCCTTTCACAAGATCAACCGCAACCTTACTCAAATCCGTGAGCACATTCAAGTCATCCCCTCGAATGCTAAAACTAACCGGCGAACCCGTTGGCATACCACCTGATGAGCTTGCTCCAACGGTGATGTCGGCACCGGCAATGTTCGCTACCTGACTACGCAGCTGTTCGATGACTTGATCAGTTGAACGTTTGCGCTCATCTTTTGGTACGAGCTTGACACTAATGTTAGAGAAATTACCAGTATTAACCTGAGCAAGTGAAAATCCTCCTTGCTGTCCAACAGTCGTATAGACAAGTTTGCGCTCTGGAATTTGCTTGACATATGCTTCAACTTGCTTCGTAATCGCCTCTGTATCTTTGAGCTGTGATCCAGCAGGCAGCTCAATTTTGACTTCAATCTCACCTTGATCAAAATTCGAGATGAACTCTTTCCCGATCATCGGTGTCGCAAAAATCACCGCCGCCGCTATAAAAGATCCTCCTGCAACGAGCAGTACACTTTTTCGGTGCGATAATGACCAGGAGATCAGGCGACCATATCGCTCACTTATCGAATGGAAACCCTTCTGGAACAGTACCATTGGGTTTTTGCGATCTGACTGCAAATATTCTTCCTCAGAACGAGGTGGTTTAACAAGTAGCTTAGATGACATCATAGGCACAAGCGTGATGGATGCGATAAGCGCTGCGATGTGGGAGAACACAACAGTTAGCGCAAGCGGTGTAAACAGCTGTGCCGCAAAACCGTTAACAAATACAATCGGCAAAAATACCGCGATCTGCGCCAACGCAGATGCCATAACCGCTGTTCCCACTTCTTTCGTACCGACAATCGACGCTAGCTTAATTTCAAGCCCTTCCTGCCGCTTGCGGTAAATGCTCTCAAGCACAACGACCGCAAAGTCAACCAGTGAACCAAGACCGAGCGTCAAGCCAGCCAGTGAAATTAAGTTAATCGTTTGTCCAGCAAAATACATCAATGAGAACGTTCCAATAACCGAGATCGGGATCACGATGGCGACAACAAGTGTCGAACGGAAACTATAAAGGAACAAGTACAGCACAATAATCGAGAAAATAGCCCCTTCAATTCCGTGTTGTTTTACTGTAGTAATCGAATCTTTAATAAACACAGACGTATCCATGATCGTATCGATCTTAACGCCTTTTGGAAGTTGCTTTTTCAACGCCTCAATCTCGGCATTCGCAGCATTGGCTACATTTACCGTATTAGAGCCGGATGCTTTCAATACATTCAAACCAATGCTCGGCTGGTCGTTCACCGTTGTTTTCTGGGTTGTTTTCTTATACCCATCTGTTACCGTGACCAGATCAGCCAGCTGAATATTCCCACCACCTGGCAGAGCAATTGGGGTTTGCCCAATATCCTGCGGCGTATTAAACTCACCGCTAACCTTAATGCTAACATTCCGACCGCCTTCAACTACATTCCCGGCGGTTCCGGACAGATTGCGCCCTTTCAGACTTTGTAAAATCTGGTCAACCGTCAACCCATATGCATTCAATGCCTCCGGGTTAATCGTAAGCTGAATTTCTCTTTTAACTCCACCATTTACACTAACAGACGCCACTCCGTCCACACGTTCGAGGTGGGGTTTCACCGTGTCTTCTGCCAGCTTGTCCAACTCCGAGACACTCATCGGCCCCGATAAGGCTAATGAGATAACGGGGGAACTATTGGGGTCAATTTTGATAACACGCGGTGCCCCTGCTCCATCTGGAAGCCTATCTCGAATCAAGTCAAGCTTCTCACGCATGTCGAGTGTCGCCTGATCCATGTTAGTCCCCCAGTTAAACTGGACAATGACCTGAGAGGCGCCACTGATGGATGACGAAGAGAGTTCCTTTATGTTGCTAACCGTACCAATTGATTCTTCGATCGGTTTTGTAATGAGTTTCTCTACTTCCCCCGGGGCAGCCCCTTCAAACGATGTCGCTACCATCGCGACCGGAACATTAAGCTCCGGATACAGGTCCACCTTGAGCATCGGCAGAGAAATGGCGCCAAATAGTACGATCGTTATCATCAGCATAACAATCGTCACGGGCCTTTTTACTGAAAAATCTGCGATTCTCAACTCAACCTCTCCTTTGATTTCTCTTATAAAATTACTATACATCCTCTTGAAGTCTCACAGATTCATACATGAATCCATGTTCATTTTAAACCATTGAACAGAAAAATCAAGCGAATTTTTAACGTATAGTAAGCACATACAGCATGAAAAAAGCACCTCAAAAGACTACCTTTTGAGGTGCTTTGTCGCGCGCTCATGCAGCGTTCGCAAATGTCCGAACACTGATTCCACGTTGTTCATAAAATTCTGCACATCCTGCATCGATTGGGCAATTTGTTTCGCTTTCGCTTTGCGATCCGACCATGTTGTACGGCGACTACGCTCCCACTCCTTCATAATGGTCGTGTAGTTTCCGCTCCGGGCCATTGTCTGCACTTTCTGCCGATTTTTTTTAGCCCAGGTGACAAACTGGGGATTTTTTTTGGCAAACCGCTTCATTTCCCGCCTGTTCATCTTCTCACCCTCTTGCTCTTGCGCTTTCTCTACATCGTACGCACAAAAAGCCGGGAGCGGAAGAGGGGCAACCGCCTATTCCATCGGATTAGACCGATACGCGCTCAATGTTACTAAGCTGGGTTTCTAACTGCTCAATATCCCGTTCGATCCGGCTGATATCTTCCTCGAACATTTCAAGCAACCGACGCTTTTCTTTCAGCAGCTTCTGCATCTGCACAAGCCGTTCCTTCATATCAAATACACCCACATACATTATTTAAATCCCCCCATCTGTCATTCACACCTTTTTATATATATGTGAACGCTAGGAGGATAGAACATATCTGCTCAGAAAAGACTATCCTATTCTTTCGGATCATCTTCACTTTTCTCGATCATTTTGGTTCCGTATACAAAGAGGAGAATAACCAAAATTATAACAAACGCAAAGCCGCCCAGAAACAGCCAATTTAAATGTTCCATACTTGATCCCATATTCATATTCATGTCCATATTCATATCCACTTCACCCCTTGTCTACATGTTGTACGTTTATTGTACCACGCTGTCGATGAAGTTTTCGCGATGAAACGGTGAAAGATTCTTCACAATCGGCTGTATACGCACTCATCATGATTTGCTTTACTTGCAAGCGGGAGACGGTTTGTTATATCCTCGTTCATCAAACGGTTGCAATGTATCCAACCATTTCTCTTCTAATTTTTTTAATGCATCTTTCAGATCAAAATATCCGTTTTCTTTCTTTTTTAGCACTTCCACAATTTCAAAAACAAAAGCATCTTCGCCGTATTCGTTCCATTCTTTTTGCAGCATTTGATTTTTATGAACGCCCATTTTCAACTCAAACCGCCTGCCATTCAAATTTTTCAAATTCGGGCTACTTCCGATAAAAATTTTCCCATTTACCATGTTTTTAATCTGATAAACGCCCGCCTCCACTTTTATCTCTTTATACTGCTGCTTTAATTCTTTTTTGCGATCCATCTTTCTTCTCCCTCTTTCTACACGTCATTAGTTTTTTACCCAGTACGCACTCCCATCAGACTTCCGATCTAAAAAACCGTATTCGATTAAGTACCGCCGTACGGTAACATGGTCATCGTACACTGCTTGCAAAACTTCATTGACTTCCTTTTCATTGTAGATCCGTTCACTTTCAAACCGTTTGGCGATTTCCCGAAGCACAATCAGCCTGTGCTTTTCTTTTGAAGCGAACGTTTTTAAGCGGCCCGCTGTTCCTTCTGGAAAATACTTCTTCACGATTTCATTCTGCTCTTTTTGCGTCACATTGTAACGATCGTCGACCATCTTCGCTGTTTTATGCACATCTACAAAAGCCGGAGCATGATTGTCTTTTGTTTTTAAGAGCTCCATCATGGTCAGGAACACTTTGGCCTGCCGTTCTTTCTCTTTCAAGACAAAGCGATGATTCCGAATGGTGGACGCACTGCCAATCCCTAATTCTTTCTGGATCTCCGCGTCATTTTTCCCTTGATAAAAAAGGCGGAGCAGTGCATTCTGATGATCAGTAAGACCGGTTACTTTTTTATCGAGCTGAATCAAGTACGCAAATACCGATTGATGATCTTTCTCGATGTGAACGCGTATGTACCGTTTTGCTTCATAAAGTTTATCCTCATCTGGATAGATGATGCCTTTTTCGATGTTTTTGCCGCAGAGCAGACATACATACTGATCTTCTTCCTCCACATATCCGCATGTAAGTTCCTCCAACGATGCATTCCAAAATCGTTCTGATACATCCATAAGTCAAACAAACTCCTTATTTGTCAGTTTTATTATAAACAATATATTATAAAGTTTGATATTTTGTCAAACGAAGATAAAAAAAAAAGCGCCTCATTATCGAAGCGCTCGTTTTTTATGGTAAAATTATGGAGTTTTTTTACTTTTACGATTTGGCTGACTGCGTTTGTACAGCTGATTGTACCTGACTTACAGATGTTTGCGCTTGTGCGATCTCTGTTGCGGCTTGTTTTAAGGCTTCTTCCGCGACTAACTGATTGGCCGAAGATTGTTCGATTGCTTGTGTAATGAGATTTTTAGCCAGTGTTACGGATGCTTCTGCTTTTTTTAGTTGATTGGTGTCAATTTGTTGAGTCATTTTTATTTCCTCCTGAATTGTGTTTTTTACAACTATCCTATATTTTTCTTTTGCACTCACTTTTATGCATCAATACACAACAGGGAAAAGATATCCGGCATACAAATGGCTTTTTAGATTTTAAATCTCCAAAAATTACATTATGTGGTATATTTGTATAACAGGTCAGCAAGGTCTACTTATTGCAAAAATCATTTATTTACATACTTATGAGGTACGCCATATGGGATTACTATATCTGCTTTTTATTATTTTAGGTGGTATGACTGCACTGTGTAGTTTAATCGTTTTTATTATTAAGGCGGTTTTAATGCTATTGAAAAAAAGAAACTTCGTAGCAAATAAACTGATTTTTATTTTTTTCGTCTCCTGCTTATTTTTATCACTAGGCATATATAATTTATTTTTTAATCTACAAGCAGTTCCAAGAGGAGACTTACTTAGATCAACCTTCTCTCCCGATGGACGATACATGGTAAAAACATATGTCTGCGATGACGATCCTTTAAGCGCAAATACAGCCCGAGGAGAACTTATAGACACAAAACGGCATACAAAGAAAACGATTTATTGGAATTATTATGATAACAATCCTTATGTCGAGTGGCTAACTCCTACTGTTGTTGTAATAGGAAATCAAACATTACATGTTGGTCAAAACGAAGTGTATGATTGGCGTCAAGATGATACATGGGCCCGCGAATTACCAAAACAATTCCTTGAAAAAACAAATTCTAAATAAAGAGAGTTGTAAATATGTCTAATCAAAAAAATTTCTTCACGCTATTCTCCAAAAAAATCAAGCAATCAGTCGGACCTGGAAAATATGAGGCTTACGGGATTGATGTGATCTGTCCCCATTGCAAGCATGATCAATTTATTCATGGGTATGCCCAATTAAATACCGCTTTTATGTCTTTTCTAGGTCTAGACTTCGCCAATCGTTCAGCGGAAATCGTGACATGTGATCGATGTGGTCATATTCAATGGTTCAACAAGACCGTCAAACGCAAATACGAATACTAGCGCCAGACTCTTCTTATTACTGTATATAACCCTGTTATCCCTTGATAGGATGTTTTCCTTTCAAAGCCACTTCAAACTTTAATTCAAAAACAATTTAACAACAATTCAGAATCGACTGATTCAAGCGCGAAATATGGGCAATTTAGCGATTTTTCGCCTGTTTTATAATTGGCATATAATTTGCTTAATATAATAGCAGTGATAGATTATCCCTACTCAAACTATCTGTTGGACTTTTTATCTTTAGGAAGCGAGATTGCACCCCTTTCTCGCTTCCATTTTTTTCGTTAACAGATACAAGGCATCCCCCTTTCTACTAAAAATGACGCGGTCTGCATCTAAGCAAAATCCGCGTCATCCCTTTTTCATTTTTATTTATTTGCTCCGTTTAAGACACTAAGTGAATTGTTAAGTGCAGATTTGCACTTGCTGGCATCAGGGTTTGATGAACGAACGGCTGCTAATACAACGTCAAGCGTTCCATCAATTTGGGTCCATGTTGTGCCATCTATTTTCCTAAGCTTAGGCTCAGATATGTCCCATTGATGTTCCAAATCGTCAGCGCCTTTTTTCGCCGAAGTAAAGTCATTTGAGTTTACATATTTCAGCATATCACTTTCGATTTTAACAAAATCTGTTAATTGTCCAGCTAATTTATTTTGTGGAGAATCGGTTTGCGATTTTCCACCTACTGTAGTTTTTGGAGAATTGGTTTGCGATGCTACTTTATTTGCTCCGTTTAAGACACTAAGCGAATTGTTAAGTGCAGATTTGCACTTGCTGGCATCAGGGTTTGATGAACGAACGGCTGCTAATACATCGTCAAACGTTCCATCGATTTGGGTCCATGTTGTGCTATCTATTTTTCTAAGCTTAGGTTCCGCTGTGTCCCATTGATGTTCCAAATTGTCAGCGTCTTTTTTCGCCGAAGTAAAGTCATTTGAGTTTACATGTTTTAGCATATCACTTTCGGTTTTAACAAAATCTGTTAATTGTCCAGCTAATGTAGCTTGTGGAGAATCGGTTTGCGATGCGATATTATTGCTGCGCCAAATATAACCGCCTATACCGACAGCTAAGAAAATACACAGTACCACAATGGTTTGTGTCAAAACATTTTTCTTGCTTCCATTTGCTTGGTTTGTTTCTGCTGTTTCACTCTTTGCCGTTGTATCAATTTTTGTAACAGCAAGAAAAATGATTATCGCTAAAATAGCTATAAGAAAAATTACACTCGTAACGGTTGTCCCCAAACCTAACCCGCCATTAATTTTTGGTTGAGATAGGTAATCTCCTAATGATGCTCCGAGTGGACGAGTAAGAATATACGCAATCCAAAATGCTAATACTCCATCAAGTCTCAAAAATTTCCATGCTGAAAATACGCAAGCTATTATAATAACGACTGTTATTCCTGTGTTAAGATAACCAAGACCAAGTTGTTCGGAATATAAATCGCCGACTGCTGTTCCAAGCGCAAATGTGAAAAGAATGGTAAACCAATAGAAAACTTCTCTTTTTCTTGTATAAATCGAGTGTATCGAGAGTGTTTTTTCACTAAGATACCAAAAAAGAAACGTTAATCCTAGCAGCACGGAGAAAACTACTGTACTAAGCTCAAGAGGTACTCCCATACTGTCTGTCAAATTATCAGTTACCAATGTTCCAAACACGCTTATAAGAACAACCGTTAGCCAATAAATGCTTGGAACATATTTAGTTGCTCTGAATTGAAGAAACAATACGATGAGAAACGCGATTCCCATAATTATTGTAGTGAGAGTTAAACCAAATCCAAGGCTGAAATTTAGGAAATCAGCAAATGTTTCACCGACAGTTGTGCATAAAATCTTGATTACCCAGAAGAAAATAGTAACTTCTGGTACTTTGCTAAGTAAAATTTTCAATTTGTTTTGGTTGGCTTCCATATATTTCTTCCTTTCTTTACAGTGGTTTCCCACAAATTAATTTTTTGTTTTACCTCATTAGTATTACGCTAAATGTCTGCCCAAACATAAATTTGCCACTGAAAATTAAAAGTAAATTTTATTGGACTACAAATTAAATTATACCCCATACTATACTCCCTAAAAAATGAGAATACGATGAGAATTAAATGAGATTTATCATTTCAGCCGAGAAGACTCCCACTTCTAAGCGATAGCGAAAGTGGGGGAGTGTTCAATTAAACGTCAGTATCACCTTAGACACCCATCCCCATGCGCTACCTAATATCCAGGAAAAAGCGACTAGTAGGTTTGCAATTTGGTTGCAAATTACCCTTTCTACCAAAAACGACGCGGTCTGCATCTAAGCAGAACCCGCGTCGTTCCTCACTTTATTCCCATCTCTCTTACCGCACCCAGTTATGTACAATCGGATAACGGAAGGGGCGCTCTTCAATCGCATACCATATTCCTTTAAGCGGATAATAAAGCGCGATAAGCCCTAGGATCGGCAGGAGCAAAAATCCAATCAGCACAAGCATAAGAATCGCGGCAATGCCCGCAGCAATCGTCATCATCACATGAAACAGCAATGCTTCCGTCGCCTTCTCTTTCACATAATCATCTTGTGTGAGTAGCATAAACAAAAGCGGTACAATAATCGGGGCAAAAAACGTACTTCCGTGAATAATAATACAGGCAGGTTTTGCATTCATTTCCGCTACCTCCAATTTTTTATACCGTATTTACGATTTACTCTCCAAATAGTTTCATCATTCCATACAAATACAATTACATCATTTGATTTTTTTGCAATTCCGTATACACTAGAATTATACACCATCTTTTGTTTAGAGGAGGACAACGACATGATTACATGTGATAACTGCGGCAAAACAACGAATCAGAACCAGGAGACAGGCAATCACTGGATTTGTGGAGACTGTAAGGTAGATGAGCCGGCTGAACAAAAGACGGACAACAACACACAAACACACTAAAAACAAAAAGTACCCGGACGGGATTCATTCCCATCCGGGTACTTTTGTATCTGTGTACCTTATCGAAACAATTGCAGCTTCGCGATCCGCTCCGCTGCTTCTTCAAGACGCGGTTCATCCACGAGCAATCCAACACGAACATATCCTTCTCCTTCGGTTCCAAAGCCGATTCCCGGGGCAACTGCCACGTGTGCTTCGTTCAACAACAGATCGGCAAGTGACGATGACGTATATCCATCCGGAACTGGGAGCCAGGCAAAGAAAGAGCCGGACGTCGGTGTTGCCCGCCAGCCGATGCGGTTCAATGCGTTATATAATGCATTACGGCGTGACTCGTATTTGGCGCACAGATCATATACACACTGCTGGGAAGCCGTCAGCGCTTCAACCGCAGCCATCTGCACCGCTCCGAACAAACTCACAAAATAATGATCCTGATACAGATTGATCAGGCGAATGACTTCTGGATTACCAAGCGCAAATCCAACGCGCCAGCCAGCCATGTTGTATGTTTTAGACAAGGTATACACTTCAATGCCTGCCCGCTTCATATCTGGATTTTCAAGGAAGCTCGGCGGTGTTACCCCATCGAATCCAATCGTACCGTACGCATAATCATGCACCAGCAGAATATTATGATCCAGACAGAATTGTACCGCTTCTTCCATGAATTCCGGCGTCGCCACCGCACCAGTCGGATTGTTCGGATAGTTCAGGAACATCATCTTTGCCCGGTCCGCAACTTCTGGGGCAATCTTCGTAAAATCCGGGCGGAAATCGTTCTCGGCACGCAGCGGCATCATCTCCATCACACCACCCGCCATCGCCACACCGGACCAGTAATCCGGATAACCAGGGTCTGGAACTAGGCACACATCCCCCGGATTCAAGAAAATAGTACTTAACTCCACAAGACCCACTTTGCCGCCGAATAAAATCGCCACTTCAGTATACGGATCGAGCTCGACACCACGTTCCTGCTTATACCAGTGTGCAATCGCTTCTTTCAGTTCGTCCCGCCCCTGAAACGGCGAGTACTTATGGTGCAGCGGATTCGCCGCTTCTCGCTGAAGCGCTGCTACAATATGCGGCGGTGTCGGCTGGTCAGGATTCCCCTGTCCTACGTTAATGACATCGTGTCCTGCCTGCACGATACGGTGTACGTTTCGAGTAAGACCGGCAAAAAACTGTGCCGGCAGTCGATTCATAGCGTCTGAAGGTATAAATGTCACGTCTCTTCTCTCCTTATGTACAAAACTGGTGGAAAATTACGAAAATACATCCGAAAACAAAAGGCGATCCGGCGAAGAAAGCCCCCTGCTTTCTCCGCCTGTGTCGCCTGCATCGTGTTCTATTAGTCTTTGCGCATGGAACGTGCAACTCGGTTGCCAAGCGTCTGTAGAAGCTGCACAAGAATGATCAAAATAATAACCGTGATGAGCATTACAAGCGTATCCCAGCGTTGGAATCCGTAGCGGTACGCTAGATTACCCAGACCGCCTGCGCCGATAATGCCTGCCATCGCCGTCGCATCAATTAAGCCGATCACAGCAATCGTCAACGACAGTACAAGTGCCGGACGCGCTTCTTTCAACATGACCTTAAAAATAATCTGGCGGCGCGTAGCCCCCATCGCCTGAAATGCTTCAATAATACCTGCATCTACTTCCAGCAGTGCGGACTCCATCAGCCGTGCAATATACGGGGCAGCATAGACGACAAGCGGTACGATGGCCCCTTCTTTGCCGATGAACGTTCCGGTCACAAGTTTCGTGAATGGAATGATCGCAAACAGCAAAATAATAAACGGCACAGAACGAATAACATTAATGATCGTACTTACGATCTGATAGAATACGGGCTGTTCCATAATGTGGCCCCGACGTGTGATGACGAGCAGTACGCCGAGCGGGATACCGATGAGTGTAGCGATAAATACCGATAGGCCAACCATGTACAGCGTTTCTTGCAGGGCGGGAAGATACAAATCCCATTGCGGGTCCATTCCATTAAACATGCTCAATCACCTCCGCTCCAATTCCTTGCTGCTTCACGTAGTCTACGGCTTTATCAAGCACCGTACTATCCCCGTTAATCGCAATCACAAGGTAGCCGAATGGCGTGTCCTTAATTTGTGTAATGTGACCGAACAAAATATTCGGCTTTAACTGAAATTTCTCTGTCAGCTCAGCTAATACCGGGTGCCCCGTGCTTTCGCCAATGAACGTCAAGCGGACAAGACGGCTACCTGGCACATGGTGTACCCGATCCAGCAGGCCTTCCGGAAGCTGATCATCAAAAATACTGCGAATAAAGTTTTTCGTCGTCATCTGCTGCGGGCGGGAGAATATATCGAGAACCGTCCCGGTCTCCACAACACCGCCTTCTTCCATAACGGCTACCCTATCACAAATTTTCTTTACAACGTGCATCTCATGCGTAATGAGCATAATCGTCAAATTATATTTCTTATTAATATCAAGCAACAGATCAAGAATAGACTCAGTCGTCTGCGGATCAAGAGCCGAGGTCGCCTCATCGCATAGCAAAATTTCCGGGTCATTCGCAAGCGCGCGCGCAATCGCCACACGCTGCTTCTGACCACCGGACAACTGGGACGGATACGCCTGTGCACGATGTGCTAGGCCGACGAGTTCCAATAGTTCCGTTACTTTTTTCCGGATGACTTCTTTTGGTGTTTTATTCAGACGAAGCGGCGCCGCTACGTTTTCAAACACAGTGCTGGAAGACAATAAATTAAAATGCTGAAAAATCATGCCGATCTTACGGCGTGCCTGGCGCAGCTGATCTTGCGACAGCTTCGTCAGATCCGTCCCATTAATGACAACCGAACCGGATGTCGGGCGTTCAAGCAAGTTAACACAACGGATAAGCGAACTTTTACCGGCGCCACTGAAGCCGATCACACCAAAAATCTCGCCTTTTTCAATTTCGATCGTGGCGTTTTTAATCGCATGAACGGCAGTATCGCCACTACCGTATGTTTTGACTACATTACGAATGGAAATCAACGAAGATCCTCCTTATATACATGCTGCTTATTTTTTATCGACAAAATAAAAAACCTCTTTTGTGCAGACAAAAGAGGGGACATTTAACTCTCTTATCTCTCAGAGTACGCGTAAAGCCGCTCCGCTGGAATTGGCACAGCTTGTAGCATTATGCCGCCGCTGCCGGGTTTCATCGGGCCAGTCCCTCCACCTCTCTTGATAAGCTTCATATTAAGTTATAAATCAACAGATATGAATGTATCATGTCCGAACAATCGTGTCAATCAGAAAAAATTGCTTTAAACTGCTGATCGGTCATACCTGGATGAACAAGGATGCGCTTGAGTGTAAGCGGTGGATCACCGGGCTGCACTTTGCCATATTTCGTCGTAAATGCCAGCTCATATCCTGCCTTTTTGACCGTCTGAATGGTCTCCTCTGTATACGAGCCGTACGGATAGGCGAAATAACGAGCATGAAACATCTCTTTCGATTTTATAAGATCTGCAAGTACCGTGGCCTGCGGCTTCATAATCATGTTGCTCATCCACAATGTTTTATCATGTAGCGCATACGTGTGCGATTGAATGTCGAAGACGTCCGCATACTTCTGCATATCATCCCGGCTAATATAATCAAGTTCATCTGGATGAAAGCCAGAGTTACGGTCCTGAATCGCATCGCCAATAGCAAATATCGTGGCCGTATATCCGTACTTTTTCAAGATCGGGTATGCGTACCGATAGTTGCTGCGATACCCGTCATCAAATGTCAGCACGACCGTCCGACGCGGCAACTGTATTTTTCTTTCTACATACTCTTGTAGCTGCGGAAGTGTAGCTGTATGATAGCCTGCTTCATGCAAGATCGCCATCTGACGCTCGAACGCTTCCACCGACAATACTGACGGATTGTCGCGGAACTTCTTATTTTCTTCGTCCCGCAGCAGATGGTGATACCCAAGTACCACAACGCCTGTATCCGGCAGTTTTGGTTTTGCTTCTCCGGACACATGGTATAGCGTCACACACATAAGTAGCACGAATAAAACGACTGCTGTTACCTTTTTCATGTCCTCTATCTCCTGTACCTTTTCCTCTATTTTCTATACTAATAGCTTCTCTGTTAGCTACCGCCCTCTATCTTACTCTGTTTTGGAAGCGATGTCAGCAGATAAAACAGAAAAAAACCGGACAGCAGTGTAGCTGTCCGGCTCGATGTGGCCATACGTTAGTCGTTGTTGTTCGCATTGTCCGGCATAAGGGATACCGGGCGCTGCGGGAGGAATGTCGAGATCGCATGCTTGTATACAAGCTGCTGCTTGCCATCCGTATCAATCACAACGGTAAAGTTATCAAACGCTTTAATCAAACCGCGGAGCTGAAACCCATTCACAAGGTAAATCGTGACAGGCACGTTCTCCTTCCGCAAGTGATTAAGAAACGTATCCTGAATGTTGATTGTATTGGCCATGATAGTACCTCCTATTTTATCTTTAAGATTAAGGTTTATATATTCGGCGCTTGTCCGAACTTTCCTTCCGTCAGCTTATAAATTGCTTCATAAGTCCCCGCAAGGTCTGTACCCGGTGTAAGATCAAACCAGACGATATCTTTCATCGCCCGAAACCATGTAAGCTGACGCTTGGCAAAATTGCGCGTCCGCTTCTTCACAAGTTCAATTGCCGCCTCACGTGTCGTATGTCCGTGAAGATACGCGATAATCTCCTTGTAACCAAGCGCCTGCATAGAGCGCAGGGACGCATCGTAGCCCTGCTCAAGCAGTCTAGCCACTTCCTCTATTAGCCCCTGCTCTATCATCATATCAACCCGCAGGTTAATACGCTCATAGAGAAGGGCTCGATCCATTGTTAGACCGATCATAAGGAGCTCATACGGCGACTGCTCGCTGCGCTCCTGGTGTTCCGCCATCGTCCGCCCGGTCAGATGATAAATCTCAAGCGCACGGATCAAGCGTTTCACATCATTCGGATGCAACCTGGCAGCTGTTACCGGATCAATCTCCGCAAGCCGCATATGAAGCGCCTCCTGCCCATGAACGCGGGCAAACTGTTCAAGCTCGGCGCGGTACTTATCATCTTGCCCTGCCTGCGAGAATTGGTAATCATACAATACTGACTGCACGTACAATCCTGTGCCACCTACGAGCATCGGTAGCTTCCCATGCCCGTTCAACTGTGTAATTAATCCAGTTGTCCGCCGCTGGAAATCAGCGACCGTGAACTCTTCATCAGGATTGCAAATATCGATCATATGATGCAGCACACACGCCCGTTCTTCTTCCGTCGCCTTGGCGGTCCCAATATCCATACCACGGTAAAACTGCATGGAGTCTCCAGAGATAATCTCTCCGCCATGTCTGATCGCAAGCTCTAAACTGAGCGCCGTCTTGCCAACGGATGTCGGACCGACAATCGCAAGTACACGCTGCTTGCTGTCTGTTGTCATCACGCATCACCTCCTGTATCGATGATGCCATATGTAAACGTGCGTTCCACCGCCTTCGGAATACGCATAAATCCAAGCCGCGCAAAATCCGGACTCCGGCTATGGTTTTTCATCACAACGCGGCGACGCGCCACTCGCACAGCTTCCGCCACCGCTTCCTCGATAAGCGGTGCATGATCCGCGAACGGTCGAAGTGGCGAAATGCTCTCCGATGCCTCAATGGGTACAAAAAACATCGGATCAAAATACACAATATCAAAACTATTATTTTCACATTGCGCAAGAAAAGTCAAATGCTGCTCATTCCGCACTTCAATCCGGCGCATCGCCTCATCTAATTCCTGAATTCCGCTTTCGTATCGGGTCAGTCCATCTGCCATCACACGGGCCAAAATACTGCTCGATTCCAGGCCCACCACACGTCCGGAAGCTCCCGCCGCATATGAGGCGACAATCGCATCACCTGCCAGACCAAGCGTACAATCAAGCACAGCATCTCCCGGCATAAGAGCAAACGCCTGAACCATGGCATCAGTATCGCCGCTAAGCAAGCGTTTTATACGAAGCATTGCCATTCCGGGATGAAAGAACAGCGGGCGTGCTTCCCCTTCACGGTGCGCTTTGAATCCTGCTTCTGTGATCACAAGCACATCCGGACTATGTGCATACAGGCGGGAGAGCGGCTGCTTGCGGCGTTCCACGAATGGCACACCCCATTCCCGTGCCAGTTCCTGCGCCTGTGCGATTACTGCCGCACCCGCTTCATGCGGTGTTGTTACAATCATGCGTTAATCACTCGTTCCTTTTACCAGTTTTGCATCGTATTCATCATACCGCATTTTACCTGGTGAGGAAACCTGTATTACTTGCCGACCGGCGGGGCCTGTAATATAGCTTTGCCACCTCGATAGCCTCGTCCGTTCAGGAAGAAGAATTTCGTGGGAAGTGAGCCCGAACGGATCATCCAATGGGCAATCCGACGTACCATAGGCTGGCGACCCACTTTGCCGTCTGATAAATATAAACCAAGAAGCCCATCGATAATCATGCGATGAAACTTCGCATCCGGCAGCACCTCGACATGCTGCTGCGCCTGCTCTACGATGTAATGCAGGCGGCGGTAAATGTGCTGTTCATTCCCATAATACGAGATGAAATTCAGATCCCCACCGAGCTGATCCTCTTCTAAGTCAATCAAATAATCAAGCAAAATGTGCAACGCGCATACCCACGGAAAATACGCTTCGCGAATAGCCCCGGCATGTGCAGCCGTAAGAGCATGAGAAGACGCCACCTGAAACAAGTGAAACACCCCGAGTGTTGATCCAGTAGCCGCCGCGAATTCCTGCCATTCGAGAAGCGGTGCAAGATGACGCATCTCCTGCCACCAGACGAACAGGTGTGACTCCCGCTGTTCAGGCGTCACATGTTTATGTATTTGTAAATCACAGTATAAAGATGCCAGTTCGATCACATGATGCCGCACGAGCGCATACTGTGGAAGCTGTGCAATTTCGGTCTGGCATGCCGCGACTAGATCACGCAGATAACCACCGTCGTCTTTTTCTACGTTATAAGCATAATAATAGTCCACATCTCTCGAATGCTGCCCGCTTACTGCATCGAGCATCGCCTGATGAAGCCGGGTGAAATTATCCGCCTCAGCTGATGTGGAACGATCGCACAAGTTATCAAGGTAATCACTGATCGTCTGATACGCCACGATCAGCCGGATCAGCTGCGGGGCATGCTCTTTTTCGGCTGATGCATACACACAACCACCTTCACAGTGGAATGTTTTATTTTTGATGCTATCAAGCGCCTGCTTTCGTAATTCCGGATCTGGAATTTGCGCGGCCCGTGCGCGCCATCGGCTGATCTCCGCTTTTACGGCTGGAAAGATATGACGATACAGGCGGTACATCAGACGTACCGGTCCTTTGGGGTACATGAAATCACCGCCTTTTGGTAAGAATCTTTATTTTTCATTTTACCCATCTGCGCACTTATTTTATCACCCTGCGTCATAAAAACGCAAAAAATGACGGCTTGTGGCCGCCATTATGCTTGCTTATGCTCGACTTCCCGGATTTAAGTTATTCTGCATCGCATGCTGAACCGCATTGATCTGTTCCGCTGTCGCCTGAGCTACTTGATACAACCCATACTGCTGCATCGCTGTAAATAGTTGTTGCTGATTCGTACAGGCTGTCTCAAAGCTACGTGTATAAATGCGGCGCAACTCTTCATGACTGGTCTCCATAAGCGCACTGCTACTACTGTGAATGCGTGCCTTTTCCAGTTCGAGACACAACTGCATCATTTCCCGATCTGTCAGGCCATGCCCTTCTATATTGTTCGGCATCGTATTCCCTCCTCACTTATTGCATATGTTTGGAACGATTAAAATACTGTGATAGCTCGCCCACCCGCAACTGATGCTGCTCTGCCATCTGTTCAAGCTGGGTGCGCATCGCATGATCCTCACAGGCACACGCACACCAATTCATCGTTTTGGCTGTCAGTTGTTCAGCGCGGATCTCATCTTCAATCATCATTAATTCACGTACAGTCAGTTGATTCATCATATCCACCTCCACGTGTCTTATAATGAACGGATTTGCTGACTCTATACACACAAAATTCGCATACAATTCTCCACAATTCCTTACACTATGTACATGATTATACAAATGGGGGACTGGCTATGTTTTTTCGCACACTTCTTCTTCTCTGTCTGCTGACTGTATCAGCTCCTGCAGGTAGCTATGCAGCTTCTACCTCTGTATCCGCCGCGTTTATTCGCGATGGATTTGTCTGGACGAAACAGGGTACAACCGAAGTGAAAATTTCACAGGGCAAGCCGTGCACAACGCCGCGCTGGTCACCGGACGGACGATGGGTGGCATACCTGCAAGGAACATCCAAGCAGCAACTATACGTCTATGATACAAAAACAAGACGGACGCATACCGTATACAGCGGGGCGGCCAGTCAGATTGCCTGGGCTCCTGATCAAAATACACTTGCCTTCCAGATCGGTGGCGTGCTAAATGTGTCAGACATATCCCCTGATGGTCCGACTCCATTTCGCAATGTGGCACTCGCCGTCGACAACTACAGCTGGCAGCCGGACGGCAGTGGTTTTCTCGTGTCTTCTTCCGCCTGTCTGACCCCGGCTGGCTGGACGAATCCAAAGCTGTACACCGTCCCAATTGACGCCAAGCTCGATCCGAAAAAAGTGCAGCTTCTCTATACGCTACCGAATGAAATCAGCAAGGACGGAGCAACCATTCAAGCGATCGGCACCAGTTCATTCAAATGGTCGCCAGATCACAGCTGGATCGCATTCATCGTCTCGCCTACTGCTTCGTTGTCTATGGACAGCGATATGCTCTGCATCGTATCGGCGGATGGTCGGACATTCCGTGTCATCGGAGAAATGCTGAACAGCGAATCGTGGTTCGCCTGGGCCCCTTCCGAGAATCGTCTGGGCTATATCGCAGGCGGTGGACGCTATGCGTTTGAAAACAAGAAGCTGCGCCTTTCATCCCCGACCGCTGTCCCGTCTGCGCCGCTGACCCCAAACGGCTACGTAGACCGTGATCTGGAATGGATATCCAACACGTATCTCGTTGTTTCACGTGCAAAAGAAAGCAAACCGTTCTCGAATATAATTACCGTCCCCTCCTCCCGTCTGTATGGCCTTACCATTCCAAGCGGAGTCGCACGCGCACTTACCGAAACACCGCCGAATAACGCCAGTGATATTGCACCTGTATACTTGCCACACAGCAACCAGCTCGCCTGGCAACGGGTGCAGGGCACACAGGCGAATGTATGGCTCGCCCGCCCGGACGGGAGCGCCTCACACGTCTGGATCAATCGGATTGATGCTCCCTCTTCGTATTATGGACGCAGCCGAAACGACGATGTTCTTAGCCTGTACGAGCGAACCGAGCAGGCAGAGCAGAGCACGTTTCTACTACCCTGATATTAAAAATCTGTAAAAAAATGATGAATCCAATCCTCCGATCGAAAAGACCGTAGTATAATGATGGTGCAAAACTACCTTATTCTTCCGGAGGATGTTATGAATTTGTCCATAAAAAGGACGATCCGATCCATCACCATTTCAACATTGTTGCAGGGCATGCTAAATGTCGCTCTTCTGGTGCTCGCCGCCGTACTGTGCATCCTGCTAGTAAAAGAAACCCGACTACTCCTTCTTTCACTTGCGCATGCTCCGGCCGTTCATGAAGTGCTAGAACACGTTCTTATTTTCTTTCTCTATTTTGAATTCATCGCTATGATATCTAAATATTTCCAGGAAAATTACCACTTTCCCCTGCGCTACTTTCTGTACATTGGAATTACCGCGATGATCCGACTTATCATCGTCAATCATGACAACCCAATGCATACTCTACTGTACGCCTTTGTCGTTCTTGTACTAATTATCGCGTACTTCATCATTAATTCAACACCACTTCGCCGTGACCGACACTAAAAAAGGAACTGTCTCAATGGCCATCATTGACCTTTGAGACAGTTCCTCCCTAATTCGCACACTTACTTTACAAACAATTGCTGGAACACCTCGTCCGCCTGCATTTTCACAGACAGCGTCTGGCAATTATTCTCCGGCGATTCGATCGTCCAGGCTGCCACCTTTGTGCCGCACACGACTGCTTCCGCAAGTGTTAGGCCGCGTACAAGCCCCATAACCGTACCGGAGAAAAATGCATCACCCGCTCCACTGGAATCCACCATTTTGACCGGGAATACCGACTGGTAGCCCGCTTCTTTCGTGCGACTATCATAAAATACAGATCCGTTCTCACCCAATGTGACAACAAACTGGCGCAGGCCGTGTTTCTCAGCAAACGCCGCCAGTGCTGCCTGCTGGTCCGCACGTCCAAGATGGGTAAAGTCTATACCGAGCAGTTGATCTGCTTCAAAGTTATTACAGATAAACCCTTCCATCCCGTCGAGCAGGTCCGGATGCTTCTGAACAATATCCAGATTGCCCGGAATTCCATATACTGGGATATTATGACAACGAGCTACGGTTAGCGTCTCGCGAGCGATCGCTTCCGTCAGATCGATTTCAAGCACAATATGGGTCGACTCGGATACGAGAGCATCCCCGTGCCGTTTCACTGCCGCTTCCAATGCGCCAAGGTTCGGCATCTGTGAGATCGAACCAGCCAGATCACCGTTCTCATTAAGAATGGCCAGCCACATGCCCATGCCTTCCTTCTCGCATGCCTGCACATACTTCGTCTCTACATTCACCCGCGCCAGGCGTGCCAGCACTTCATCCCCGAGACCCGTCCGATCTACCGACGATACAAAGCCGGTCGGCACTTCCAGATTCGCCAGATTCTCCGCAACATTGCGCCCCACACCGCCGTGTACGAACTGAATACTGCCGAGATTCCTGCCATCTGGCTGGTACGCTTGTGCTGCAAAGCCTTTACAATCAATAAAAGTAGTCCCGATTACCGAAACAAATGGTTGCATTTCTGTTGTCCCCTTTATCCGCTGCTGATTTCGTTCTGTCGACCTTAACTATATTAAGATTTCGTTAAGATTTCAAGCGGAAGATGAGGACCCGAAAACCAGAGGAGTACAGTGGCCACTCCAAAAACAATGACAATCAGATGCTCACGTGCCCGATCTTTTTTCGTACGAATCAATGGTAGACGCACAGTGGGTGGAAATGGATGCAAATACCGAATACCCGAAACCGTTAGTGTATCCGCCAACAAGTGCGAGGCATACCCCGTGATCCCCGCCATAAACAGGCCCTCCATCCGAAGCGATGCTTCTGCTTCATACCAGATCGCCCCCCATACGGCAAGCGCCCACAGCGTGTGAGAATATGTACGGTGTGGAAAATGCGGCACGATTGCAATAAATAAACCAAGCCAGATAAGCCAACGCTCGCTCTCCTGCATTCCCTGCGTCAGCCCGGATAATGTAAACATATGTTCACCAAGACGCCAATACAAGCTGCATACAGCAAGTAACACGCCCATTAAAGATAACATCCAACGACGAGCCGATTGGTCCTTTAACACAAATCCGACCCCAAGACAGAGCAAGCCGACAAGCGCAGTCCCAAACTGCTCATTGCGTGTATGAGGAAAGTAGCTAAGCAAGATGAGTATCACACCTGCGTAGCCAAACAGGCGGCGTATCCATGTAAGCGGACGCTCTGTAAGTCGTCGCATTAACAGGCCGTCCACATCGAGATCGGGCACAAGTGCTGATACCGCAGCCAGTGTAGTCAGCACAACTCCTTCCGGAAGCGGTGCCTGCGCACCCCGGGCAACGAGCAAGCCACTCATGACCCCAAGTGCAAGATGGCTTCGTCCCATCATACGCATCCCCCCTTTTTTTCTCTGCCATTATAACAGATTCACTCATGAGATACGGGTAAGATACACACACTAGTCATATCATTACGTTTCGGAAAGGAGACCGACTGCCATGAACATCCGTGTCATCAGCCTGCTTGTACTGTCTTTCATCCTATTCGCAGGGAACGGATCTGCTGCTTATGCTGGAAAGCAAACCCGCGCGTACTGGGAGGCAACCGGTGATATTATATGGGACGTGTCCACAACAAAAAAACAAATCGCACTTACGTTTGATGATGGCCCACATCCCCTTTATACGAAACAAATTCTGGCCGCTCTTGAAAAACATCATGCACACGCCACTTTTTTTGTCGTCGGACAGCGGGTAGAACTCCATCCCGCTCTCGTTCAGCAGATGAAAAAACAAGGACACGAGATTGCGAATCACACGTATAGCCACCCGTCTCCGTCTAGAATCAAAGGGACGGAATTAGAAGATGAAATCCGCCGTACTGATACGATTATTGAACAAACGATCGGCCAAAAACCACTCTTGTTCCGACCACCCGGCGGACAGTATAGCGAGAAAGTTGTGAAGGCTGCTAAAGCGGCAGGTGGGCATCGCGTCATCATGTGGTCCTGGACGCAGGATACAAAAGATTGGGCCAACCCAAAAGCAAAAAAAATCGCCGATCATGTGTGCCGAAATGCCCGCCCCGGCAATATTGTGCTCATGCACGATTTCGGGCGTGATCGTACCCAGACCGTGCAGGCAGTCGAGACGATTCTTGAGCGACTCGAAAAAGAAGGGTTTCAGTTCGTCACCGTCTCCCAGCTTTTATCCGAACGTGGCAAATAGCATGTCTTTCTTTTCTTATACAAAGAAAAAGCTCCTGTTTCGTGAAAACAGAAGCTTTTCCCTATACTACCATTATTCATCTGTTGTTTTTGAGGTTTTTCAGCTCACTTTCCGCTTTTTTTGTAAGTTCTTTCCCTTCGATCGCCTTCGCTCCACTCGATTGCGTAAGACCTTCTATCTGAAGATCGATTCCCTTCTTATATGTCATAAGCGTAGTTTCATACGCTTGTTTAATCAATTGGAGATCTTTTCGGGCCGGGTGAGATTCATTGTGAATCGTATTCCACAAATAGAGCATCTCTCGGCCAGCTGTCTTCATATGCTCTAGTGCCTCCTCTGCCTCATCTTGATGCTCCATTTCGGCAAGCATCAGATTATATTCGACTACAATTCTTTCAGCCCGCGCAAGCGACTGCTTAAAGGCAGTAAGAAATGCTCGATCATTCTTATTTACCTCATCTGCTGACACAGCAGCCTGAGCGGTCTCCGTCTTTGTTAGCACAGTTTGTCCAACACCAGAAGGCTCGTTCTGGCATCCAGCTGTTATGAATGCAGCAAACAGAAGAACAGTAACCATACATAGGCTGATTTTTTTCACGATTTGTTCGCACCTTTCAACAGCAGTTTTGGACCCTCTATACAAAATATGCGTATGGAGTATGAATATCACCATGCAAATACAAAAAAGCGTGAAATTCCTGAATCAACCAGGTTTTCACGCTTTTTTTTGCTGCTGCACTATACGTTAAACTTGCGTACAATCCGCTCTAATTCTTCTGCCATGTTTGTCAGAGAGGCTGCGGTGGCGGATACTTCCTGCATAGATGCCAGTTGCTCTTCGGTACTGGCGGATACTTCTGTAATACTTGCCGACGTCTTCTCTACCGTCCGTGTTACAGAACGGATGGAGGTCACAACTTGTTCGGTATGGGTGGTAATCTCTTGAACAGAAGCTGCTACCTGTTGAATTTCCTGCGTTACGTGATCAACCGCTTCATATATTTGCGCAAAGGAACTTCCCGCACTTCCCACAACGTTAAGCCCCTTCTCTACTTCCCCTCTGCTAACATCCATCGAATGCAACGCAATGTCCATTTTGCTCTTAATATCGCGGATTAAATCGGTAACTTTTTCTGCTGAGCTAGACGATTGCTCGGCCAGCTTTCGAACCTCATCTGCAACGACAGCAAACCCCCGTCCATCTTCCCCTGCTCTTGCAGCCTCAATCGCTGCATTCAAAGCTAACAGGTTTGTCTGACTGGATATATCCGTAATCAGCTTGGCGAAGTTACCAACTTCCTCAACGCTTGTATGCAAATGCTTTATAATATCGGATAACTCTTGAACCGAATGATTAATCAAACCCATCTGCTGTACAGTTACACGAATTGTTTCCTTTCCTTCTTGCGCTACATCCGATGTTTGTACCATCGCCGATGACGTACCTTGTGTGTGTTTAGCGATCTCCTGCAGCGCTTGCAGCATACCCGCAATGATGCGAGACACTTTCTCTACATTTTTCGTTTCTTCTTCTGAGCTACCTGCAATATCTAACACAGTTGTAGAAATATGCTCGGTAGCCCGCGTTGTTTCCTGGGAACCGACCATCAGCTCTTCCGATGATGCAGCTAGATGATCCACCTTTTCCTTCACCTCGTGGAGAACTGCCTGCAACACTTTTCTCATCTCGTCAAAATGCTCGCCTAATTGTCCAATCTCATCTTTCGAATGGATGAAAATCTCTTCCGTTACATCCCCTTTGCTAATTTTATCTGCAGCATTACGCAACTGTGTAAGCGGCCGCGTAATGGAACGAATAACCACATACATTACCATGGCACCTATGAGTAAAGACACGAAAATCGTAAGAATCGTCGTCCAAAAAATACCCTGGACTCCCTCTTGTACCTCAGCCATTTGCATCGTTCCGGCGATTTTCCAGCCTGTACGTTTGTTTGTGACAAAAAATAGTTTTCTTGCTTCCCCTTGATCCGAATATGTAATCTCACCTGACTCTTTTTCGAAAAGCCCGCTTGCAATCGATTCGGCTATGTTTTCGCCACTTTTTAGTGCAGGATGTACCACAACTTTTTTCGTACGATCTACAACAAATGCGTAACCATGCTCACCAATTCTCTTGTGCTTCACGGTATTACTCAAATCCGTAAGATTCACATCAACCCCAATGACTCCACTTCCATCTTGCAACGTTTTGGTTATGCCAACCACCACAGTATTGCTTATCTTGTCAAGATACGGCTCAGAAATGACAACTTCCCCTTTGGACGCAATCGCATTTTGATACCAGTCTCTCTTTCGAGGATCATAGTCCGGAGCAAGTTTGTCAGCTCCGTCCGCAATTAAAAACCCCGTCACAGTACCAACATATGCGGAGGTAATTTCAGGGTGTACGCTTTGAAAACGATGGATAACATCCATTATAATCGGGCTTGTTCGGCCGGTATACATACGAGCATCAATAGAGCGAGAAAGATCATCTACATTTTTCATTTGCCCTTCAATCTCTTCCGTAATTAGTTCATTAAGAGATTGCACATTTTCCATCGAAGACATCATCATGTCCGCTTCGATACGATTTTTCGCAGCATGGTACGAAAATGTTCCGATAATCAAACTAGGAATTAATAATAGTAAAATAAATGCAACCTGTAATTTTCTGCCTACGCTTGTTGTCATCCAATTAAACATACATGTCACCTTCCAAAATATTGTGTTTAACCTAAATTAAAGGAGCAATTTTCATGCCAAAAAACAAACCAAAAAAACCAGTAAAAAAGGCCTATTACTGGCTTTTACGAAAAAACAATTCAAAAATGAATATTTACTCATGCAAATCTGAATTGAATACATCTATTTTATCCATGCTTACACGATGATAACTTTATAAATCAGATCAAAATAGTGAATCTTTCCGGGTGTTCAAAACGTACAAGTATAGTAGTGCCATCATGATACGGATCACACTAAAGGGGGAAATGAACGATTGGATTATGCACAAGAATTACCTAGAACACACAAAAAGACTTCCAAAGTCAAAATTGCCAAAAGAATCATCGGGATTCTTTTAGGCTCCATTCTGTTTTCGATTGGACTAGAGATCTTCCTCGTCCCTAACCAAATCATTGATGGAGGCATCGTCGGGATCTCCATTATCATTTCTCACCTTACCGGTCTTAGTCTGGGATGGTTTCTGTTCTTTCTTAACCTGCCCTTTCTCTTTCTCGGCTACAAACAGATCGGTAAGACGTTTGCTATTTCTACCTTATTGGGTGTCGCCATTATGTCTGTGAGTACCGCCTTACTGCATCCGATCCCCAAACTAACAGGTGATCCTCTTCTATCTGCCGTATTTGGCGGGATCATTCTCGGTATAGGTGTCGGAATGGTCATTCGCAATGGCGGATCATTAGATGGAACCGAGATTGTCGCGATTGTATTTAACAAAAGAATTCCGTTTTCTGTCGGTGAAACGGTCATGATTTTTAACATTTTTATTTTAGGTAGTGCAGGATTTATCTTTGGCTGGGACCATGCCATGTATTCCCTTATCGCGTACTATATTGCTTTTAAAATGATTGATATTACCATCCAGGGACTTGATGAATCCCGCTCTGTATGGATCATTAGTGAGAAACATCGCGAGATCGGTGACTCATTGCTCGCACGTCTCGGTCGTGGCGTGACATACTTAAACGGCGAGGGGGCCTATACAGGGGACGATAAAAAGGTAATTTTTTGCGTGATTACCCGACTTGAAGAAGCAAAATTGCGCTCTATCATTGAAGATATTGATGAAGGAGCCTTCCTCGCTATCGGTTCTGTCAGTGATGTGAAAGGCGGTAATTTTAAAAAGAAAGATGTTCATTAAATCACTAAACGAACAATGCTACTGGACGTATGCAAGGCTCCTGCGGATATTTGGGCGCTTATCTTGCTCACACTTCTACACTACCGACATATTTTAACTCAAGAAAAGAGTAAAATATTTAGGAGGTATACACATGAGTACAGATAGACAACAACAACAACAACCATGGCAATCCGGACAAACAGGGCAACCATGGATGACAGGACAACAATGGCATCACGGGCAGCAATGGTATCCGGGGCAGCCGTGGCATCACGGGCATCATTGTGCTCCATATCCATGGTATCCAGGGCAGCCGTGGCATCAATGGCATCATTTTTGTCATCCACATCACGGGTATCCAGGGCATCCATGGATGACAGGACAGCCAGGGTATCCAGGGCGTGAGGAATAGTAGTGGTATCTAAAGCAGCCCTCTTATGACTGCGATTTTATAAAAACAATAAGCCTACCCGCTCTCTTTCTTCTTAGGGAGAGAGCGGGCAGGCTTTTATCACAGAGCCTTTTTTTCTCCTACTGACAATAGAACAGTAATACACCCAAAAGCAACTAGCGCTAAAAATGGAATCGTTATAAACCCCAACCAATTTATATACTGACCGCTACACGGAATACCTGTTGTGCATGGAAGAATATCCTGCATACCGGGTATTTTTTGTTCCAGATAATGAAACAAAGAAAGAACCATCCCAATACTGCTTAGCACTCTAGCATATGGAACGATATGGTCGTCACCCCGATAAGCGGCCATTCCTAACAAAATGACCAGTGGATACATACAAATACGCTGAAACCAGCATAATTTACAAGGTTCAAACCCCATAATTTCACTAAAATATAAGCTTCCCATCAGCGCCATAACGGAAATGATCCACGCAAAATACAGATTATACGTTCTTATAATTTTACTCACTTTTTGCTCTCGCCCTGACTCTTCAAAATTTCTGCTTTTATCGCCGCATAGTCGAATGTAGCATCGTCGGAAAGTTTTTTTCCATTAATGTAAACAGTCGGCGTGCTATGGATTCCGATTTTCGTCACAATCGCTTTATCGTTTTTGACATCTTCGGCAAACGTATTATTCTCTATATCTTTTTTCAATTGCTGATAATTCACATGCAGATTGGACTTTTGCGCAAGTTGAACAAGAAAATCAGCAGTCGCCCAGTTTGTTCCCTCATCTCGCTGCTCGGCATAAACAACTTTGTAAAATCTCCAGAACTCCGCTGGATTTTGCTTATAAATTGCTTCGCCCGCCATCGCCGCTGTCGTGGAATCGGCTTTAGGGCTAATCACCGGATAATTAATAAAATGCAGTTGAACCACGCCGCTATCAATAAAGTCTTTTTGTAACCTTGGCATAATGGATTCGGCAAATTGTTTACAGGCTGGACATTTAAAATCCGCAAATTCAACCATATTCACCGGCGCACTGGCTGATCCAATAGTCGGTTGTTTTTTATACTGAAACTCTGCTTCGTCAACCGTTGCACTTACTCGGGACTTGTAAAACGCATTCATACTAACGAAAGCAACAACAACCACAAGAACAAATGCCAGGGTCCACAATACCATTTTTTCCATTTTTCGTCTGTTTTTATTTTCTGCGTCTTTATTCCCCATGCATTCCCTCCATATATTTTACTATTCAATCAAATTCCACTCAGAATCACCCACGAGTTTTTCCAACTCATTAGCAGGCACAGGTTTACTAAACAAATACCCCTGTATGTTTGTACAGCCGTAGTGAAACATATAGCGCAACTGTGCTTCTGTTTCTACCCCTTCTGCCAACACATGCAATCCAAGCGATTGTGCCAGATAGATAATCATACGAACAATCTTTTCGCTTCCCTCATGCTGACCAATTTGCCGAACAAATGACTGATCAATTTTCAGTGTGTCAATCGGATAATTTTGCAAGTAGCTAAGCGAGGAGTACCCCGTACCAAAATCGTCTATTGACATACGAATTCCGATCTTACTTAATTCCTCAAAAACTTTCATTACGTGATCGCTATGATTCATCGCGACATTCTCCGTAATTTCAAGTCCTAAATATTGCGGAGAAAGCCCTGTTTTTTGCAAAACTTTTTCGACAGTCGAAACAAACCCACTGCGAATAAAATGAGGCGATGAAATATTGACATGCACAGGGATCGGCTCCCGCCCCTGCTCCTGCCATCGTTTACTTTGCGAGCATGCCGTATACAGCACCTGTTCTTCTACAGCAAATATAACGCCTGTCTCTTCCAAGATCGGGATAAATACAGCAGGGGAAATCATCCCTTTTTTTGGGTGATTCCATCGAAGAAGCGCTTCTGCGCCTACAATCTTGCGCGAACTGGCATCAACTTGTGGCTGATAGTATACAAGAAACTCTTGATTCAGTACAGCTTTTCGAACGCTGTTAAACAACTCAAGATTTTCACTGTTCTCGCTGCTCATTGCAGACGAATAAAACGCAAACTGATTCAGGCCTTTACGTTTCGCCCGATACATGGCTACATCTGCAAACTGAATTAACATGTCCAGATTTTCAGAATCATATGGAGACATACTAATCCCTACGGATGAAGTCAAATAGCACTCTTCTTCATTGAGCTGAAACGGGCGCTGGAAGCAATCTAAGATTTTTACTACGACCTTTTCTACTTCCGCAATAAATTGAAACGGCAAACATACAATAAACTCATCCCCACCATAGCGAGCAATCTGGCAAGATGCATCCAAATTATGTGTAAGACGTCTGGCAACCTCTTGCAGAATCTCATCACCTTTTGCATGGCCATACGTATCATTAATGATTTTAAAACGATCCAGATCGATAAACAATACAGCTATTTTCTTTTTATGTACAAGAACTTCTTTGCCTAATTCCTCTAGTGCATAATTCCGATTCAATAATCCCGTAACCATATCTCGATACGCAAGCTCATTAATTCTTTTCGTGTATGCGTGAAATTCTAACGCAACGGCTGCAACTTTTGCCACCTCTTCTAACAGCTCGATTTCTTCCGGAAGTGGCTTTCGTGGTTTAGAGAAATAAACAGCAAATGTTCCCAGTATCTCCTTACTATTATGTGCACGTATCAGAAAAGACCAACAAGCCTCCAATCCGCTCTCCCGTGCAATATCCCAAAAGTCCCGCCACAATTCACTTTCGGAAATCCTGTCTACAATCACATCCTGATTGTAATAAACTGCTGTCCCACACGAGCCTACATTTGGACCAATTTCAATCCCATCAATGGCTTCATTATAGAAAGAAGGGAGACCTTGAGCTTCTCCTGTATATAACCTTCTCTCCTCGGATGAATATAAAAGAATGGAGACCTTGGCTTTCTCAAGAAGCACGGTTTCGAGAAGCTTACACAAATGGAGTAAAATTGAATGAATGTCTTCTCCTTCATATATTTTTTTTAGAGTCTGATTTAGAATCACAAGCTTCTGATGCGTTTGTTTTCGATGCGTGATATCATGTTGTACACCGACAAAATATATAAGTTTGTGTTCTTCACTAAAAATTGGGCTAATAAATATCTCATTCCAGAACGCCGTTCCGTCCTTTCGATAATTCAGAATCTCAACAGCAACGGGCTTTTCTGCCTCAATGGCTTCTCTAATTTTTTTTCTGTCATCTGGATTGGTCTCATCTCCCTGCAGAAATCTACAATTTTCCCCCAGCACCTCTTCTTTCGTGTAGCCTGTATTTGTCGTAAATACTTCATTTACATAAATAATAGGATTATCGTTTTGGTGCGGGTCTGTAATCAGAACGGATGAAGTAGTATGTTCGGAGAAATTTTTTATTACGTCCAGAAATCCCGCCGTCTTTATTCCTCTAAACAGGTTCATGGCCATGTATATACCTTCCTTCTTACTAAGACAAAGATAATAAGATACGTTCGCACTTATTGTTACTATTATTATAGATCATACATTAATTGGCGAAAAGAGAAAAAAATGTAGGAACCAGACGCACTTTCATACACTATCATAGTTAATTTTTACTGGTACATATATGCCCATTTATGCTTTCTACATGCATAATTAGGCCAATAACCATGCCCTGTACACAGGCGCATACATATAAATATCGGGAAAGGAGCTGATAGGCCATGACCCGCTGTCCATGTCCGCGTTGTTCACCGATTTACGACCCGCCTAGAAAAATTTATCGAGATTTTTATCACCCGCAAGAAGTTCCTGTGATCCATACGATCCAGATCATCAATCGACATCACTGTGTCCCGGTTTATAAACATTCGTATTGCTATGTAACAAAAGATGAGTTTGTTAATCGAGGCTGTTGTCACCACAAGAAGCAATATGCTAAAAAAACGCTGTAGCGTCAGGCATTCCGGACGTATCGTTCAACAGTAAAACAAAGAGCCACCTTTCCATTTTGGATAAGGTGACTCTTTGTTTTACTGTCATGCAGCACTGTTATGCTCGAGGTGCCCAGAGCATAACAGAAACACCGATCAAGCAAATGACTGAACCGATCCAATCATAAAGATCGGGTGGTTTTTTATCAATTCCCCATCCCCACAAAACCGCTAGTATAATAAATACTCCTCCGTATGCTGCATACACCCGCCCAAAGGATGGAAAAGTTTGTAACGTAGGGATAATCCCGTATAAAACAAGAATCAGACTCCCCATAACTCCGTACCAATAGGAAGCTCCTTCCCGTAACCATAACCATACAAGATAGCCACCTCCGATTTCTGCCAGACCGGCAAGAAGGAAAAGAACCATCGATTTGACCACGCTACTCACCTCGTACCTATATCTTATAGAAAAACATCCACCTGCACGTATCGTGCGCGGTGGATGTGTGTATTATGGTCTCAGTTGACTTACTTCTTCCCGGCAGCTCTCACACATTTTCTTTCCTTTGAACTCTGTTACACCCTCAATCGAGTCACAGAACATACAAGCTGGCTGATATTTATGGAGGACCACTTTCTCTCCTTCAACAAAAATCTCAAGTCCATCCTTGATATCGATCCCCAGTGTGCGTCGGAGTTCGATTGGTAGCACAATTCGTCCCAATTCATCTACTTTTCGTACAATACCTGTTGCTTTCATTATTTATCTCCTCACTCCTAATCCTTTAACACTACAATTATAGGTTATACATTTACTGGCGCAAGTGCAAAAAATGCACACTAACACATTTCCTACTTGTATAACCAGGCAAACGCCTATTTTGTGTATAGACAGGGGCATTTACCCATTTATTTCATACTGTATTATTATCTAAAATTTAACCCAGAATGCGAGGACAAAAAATTGGAAAACACACAATTACCCTACACGTATGACTCAAATCAAGCTTATACGCAGGCAAGTCAAACCGCTCCTATAGCTCATCATACTGACGAGAGCTCAACCAGACGTCCACCTTTCGTTCATCCCCACTTCGGCCATCCATTTTCCGGAGGGTCGTTCCACGGAGGTGCCGGGTCGCTGCTGCCATTTTTATTCCTAACACCGTTTCTTTTCAATAACACCAACAGTTCATATCCGTATCCCTATCCATACCCTGTGCCTTATCCTTATCCGTACCCATATGGATATCCATACCCATATCAAACATATTGAAAACGAACAAATCCATAGGCAATCAGAAGAAGCTGTCCTAAAAGCCAGAACATGGCGAACAGGACAGCTTTTCGTGATATCGACAATGTTTCGTGGTGAGGGAGCGGGAGAAGTGACGAGGCCCCGCTCGATCCCATCCTTCACCACACATTGGAGAAAACCGGCATCATACATTGTTATTTATTAAAGTTAATTCACAAAAGTAAGTGTATGCATTATCATCACTAGTATCACATATGAAACAAGGGGATGATACCATGAAGATTGCCGTTTATCCACCCGAGCAACAAGCAACAGGGGCATTTGATGGGGGAAAAATAACCGAACAAAAACCGATTGGATTTCCAGGTGAAGGTTCTGCTGTGAAGCGTATCGGCCCTCTATTTTATTGGTCATGGGCTAAATCAAGCAACGAAGGATATATCACACCGCATCCCCACCAAGCGTTTGAAATTATGACATATGTTATTCAAGGAAAGGCAGAGCATGGTGATTCACTAGGCACAAAAAGTGTCGTTGGAACCGGAGGAGTTCAAGTCATGCAGACCGGTTCTGGAGTTTATCACGAAGAACGATTTGTTGGTCCGGATATGGAAGGATTTCAAATCTGGCTTGAGCCATATTTGCGTGAGGCACTAAAAAGAAGTCCAACCTATCGGCAGTATGAACACGAAGATTTTCCGATGAAAACCGAGAATAACCTACGAGTAAAAACCATAATCGGTGATGACTCTCCGATCGAACTCGTGGCTGACGTGAAAATGTGGGATATTACTGTGAACCCAGGAGGAAGATATACACATACGATCCCGTCCGGCTATTCTGTAGCGATTCTAGCCATAAATGGAAACGGCACACCTGGCAGGATCAACAAGATGTCCGCAATAGCCGCTCCTTTCAAGAAAAAGATTTTGTCATTTTACATGCCGAGTCTGCGGTGGAAGCAGTCGTACAAACAGATATGAACCACGAATTACGTATGATCGTACTGGAAGTTCCAACTGAAACGAATTATCCCCTTTATCCGAACCGATAATAAGTTACTAAAACAGCCTCTCCCCGGACAGGAGCGGCTGTTTTTTATTTACTCGAACGTAAATTGACATTCATGAAAGTTAAAAAGGAGTGTGCACATTGTCCCCACGATCTACAGAACAAAACGAACAAATTCGGGCAGAAAGAATCGAACAAATTATGCAAGCTGCTCTGGAGGTGTATATCGAAAAAGGAATTAGAGGCACAGAAATGGGAGATATCGCAAAGAAGGCTGGCATTGCAAGAGGATTAGTGTACTACTACTACAAAAATAAGATGGATCTCTTTCGGGAGCTGTTCACTCGCTATATACAACTAGCGCAAACTTTCATTCAATCCAGTTTAACAGCCGAAGAGGAAGCCATTACGAAGCTTAAAAAGTACACACGATTTTATATGGAAATGGTGCAAAACAGGCCGGACCTTATGAGATTTTACCGCAACATGGAGAACGACATTACGCTTGTATTTGAAACGGATGCAGAAGCAGTGCATGACAGTTATACGTTAAATACTCACCAGCCCCTGATTCAGGCATTTAAACAGGCTATGAATGAAGGAACAATAAAGAAAAGTGATCCTAAAATCATCGTCAATGTATACTGGGGAGCCTTGACCGGCACACTTGACCTGTTTGTGAACGGTCAAATCAAGAAAGAAGACCTGGAACAAACCATTCATCATGTCATCGATCTCATATTTAACGACCTGCAGCACAATAACCCATAAGCGAGGTTTCTAGCATGATTTATTATGAGGTAGTTTGTTTTTATTGCAGGCAGACATTTAACGTATACGAGGGAACACCGGAATACAAATATGCGAAAGAAAACAGAGACGGAAAACATGTATGTGAGCCATGCAGCCACACGATACAGTTAGAAGCCAGATTGAATTTTTTCAAAAAAGCGTGAATCCATCGTGCAACAGGTTTCACGCTTTCACTTTTTAGGTCGAGAAGATAACATACGCATTCCAGCTCATATGAAGAAGAATTGGCGCGGCAAGGGAGTTTGTCCGCTGATAGAGAAGGCCGAATACAACTCCCGCAAGCACCGACGAGACCGGGTATCCAGGGTGCATAATGCCGAACAGTACGGACGACCCGAACAGACCGGCAACCGGATACAGACGGTTTGCCACAACCCGGTACAGAAAGCCACGAAACATCACTTCCTCTTTCACAGGCCCAACGATAATGAGTGCAATCAGCCAAAATACTTCCTGCCATCCTCCCGCCGTATGTCGCTGCATATTAACCGGATTCGCTGCTGTTGTTTCAAACTGCCAAAACTCAATCATCAAGAAGGAGATGATGTATAAGCAGCCAAACCCAAGCGTGATATAAAAATACGTAGATGGCTGCCTTAGTGCCGAAAATCGGATCGACTGTACAATCGAAACACGCACGTCCCGATACAGCACTACGATACTGAATACTACACAAGCATCGAGAAACTGCCCCACACTCCCGGTAAGCAGACTGTAGGCGAATGCTGTACTTGTAATTCCGCCCACAATCGCGGTCAGTACCGCTGTAATAATAGTAAACGCAATGTAGGTGAGAATGACTGACCAGAAGATATGCCAGCCCATTTTTGTCGATTCTGTGTGGATCGTGGATAGTTCCCTCAAGAAAGTAACGTCCTCTCTCATGCCTCGCCTCTGAACATGCTCTGTATAGCTCTATATTCTATCATTGCGTTACATGTGTCCACGATAATTTTAATAGTTAGGAATTTTGATGATCACATGTGATTTAGCAACTATATCAGCCCTTCTATTATTGAGTCTAATCATTTCGGTGTATTCTTGCATTTAATAAAGAGATTGTGAAAGGAGGAAACTATATGGGCTGTTCTTCATGTGGAAAAAAGAAAGGAAAAGGTAAGAAAAAGTAAAGCGTAACGCACGGAAATACGCCTCCCACTCACCTGGGAGGCGTACAAAAAGACATTCCTAACCATGCTACCATATCTTAATCAGTCCGTATAAAATCAACAGCATACCAGGAAGATAATTCGCTCGGTTAAGCCAGCAAATATCCCTATATCTCGCACCCAATCGTAAACCAGTCAGAAGTAATATTCCGTTAGTTAGTCCAATACAGAATGCTGTTAGCCATGGGGTATAGCCAATTAGTGCCGCGCCGATTCCAGCTCCGAATGCGTCTAAGGAAAGGGCAAGCCCTAAGAGGAATGCTTCTGTTCCCGTAATGGTTCCTGAATGGTTTATATCTGCTTTGGCAGGCTGGCGCAAGATCTCAATAATGAGACCAAATGGTTTAATATTCAATCTAAGAACGGATTTTTGCTCAAGATGTGAATCCGAGATTTGTATGACATAGCACGAATTGCGTGTACCCTCATCTTCCTCTTTTCCTGTTCCCATCTGTTGACGGTAAATTTGGTAAATGGACCATATTCCAATAAGCACAATCAATAATCCGCCAGCCGCCTGAGCAATGCCCGGTGAAATAAAAAAAGATAGCTCACGCCCGATTTGCATGGATAAGAACATGGCCGTTCCAGAGCAAAACACAATAATTAGTATGGAACGCAAAGGTACATAAATTCGCCTTATCCCATAGGTCATCCCGGCACTTAATCCGTCCAAACTTACTGTGCATGCAAATGCCAACAGCGAGATGATCCCCATTGCCCTCCCCCTTTAACGCTTGCTGCCTTTTCATTTACATTCAACATTCATTCATCGTATGGAAAGCACGTTACATTTATGAACAGGAAAAATGGCAGGATAAATAGCACTCCGAATAGGAAATCGGAGTGCTAAAAAATCACACCTCTGCTCTATCCTGTGAAAGCACAGACTGGTTCATCATATGAGTCGCTCCCTGTGGTAGCCGTGCCATTCCTTCCATCACCGGATTGTTGAAAACGAGATTGCCCGCCTGCATCCCAACGGTACGCCCTACTCGATCACCCAGAAGTCCGCCTACAACCGATCCGACTACCGTACCGACACCTGGAAAAATAGCGGTCCCAAGTATGGCCCCGTATTCGATCCCCGTCATAACACCTAAGGCGACTCCTACGTTCTTAGTCGTATTAGCCGCGTATTGCATGCCTGACATACCACCGCTTTGTAGTTGCCGTGTATCTTCCCACTGCGACAAACTACCGGAAATCACACCGGCCCATAATGATGTTCCACGAAACATTGTTATGCCTCCTTCGTATATACGTTCCGTTACCAACGCCATATTTTTGGAAAAGAAATCCACGACAGAAGATTCAACTTATGTTCTTTTCCCTTAGTCTTTACCATGCCGAAAAACTCGCCAAAAAATACTTCCCATTTCTTTCCGATTTGCTCTTTGCTAGTATGATTGTTCAACACTATCGCAATGCTTACATTTAGCGCTTCCCGCAAATGGGCGAATGCCTGTTGAAGATGATGATCTACTTTTTGCTCTTCCATGCCAGATTCCTCCTATTCGTAAATTTCTCTGTCTACACGTTTCCGGAGCCGCTCAAACTGTGCTTCTGCCACAATGTCTTCTGCTTCTTCTTTGGCTATACGGGCAGTGGTGCACAGTCCGGTCCACGTAGCAGCTGCCGCCCTGGCCCCAATATTTCCCGCAGCACTTACTGTTGTTTTTACAATAGGGAGCAAAACAGGAGCAGCTAGCAACATAGCCGAACCGATTACAACACGCTCAAGATTTATCCTCATGCTTTCACTTCCTTATGCTGCCTGTACAACAGGACGAGATAATATATGCGAGCTTGCTCCCAAACCGCTGAGCAGCGGTTTGGACACAAGACTCACCGAGCTTCCTACAAGCAGAACTTGCAGGAGGTGATGCAACTGAAGCGGAGCCGTGTGGAATATCCGAGCCAGTCCCGGCACGTAGATAACCGAGAAGAGAGCCAGCCAGGAGACTCCAAGCGCTCCGACAAAGAACTTATCGCGCGTCCACTCTGAGAAACGTTGTCCCTTCTCCTGTCTCCAGGAGAACGTCTGACTTAGCTGCCCAGCTACAAGCGTTGCAAACGCCATCGTCCGAGCAACCGGTAGCGACGCGCCAGCTGCCAGACTGGTTGCGAACAGTCCGAGCGAACCGAGACCGAGGATGGAGCCACGAATGATGACTTTCTTATACAGACTTCGATCGACAATGTCCTGCTTTTCTGTGGTCAACTCTTTATTGCCTGGATTAACGGCAAGCACCGCGGCCGGCAGTGCGTCCGTCAACAAATTCATCAGCAGAATTTGAATCGGCACGAGCGGAATTGGCATCCCTGCAAGCACGGCAGCGCTGCTGACGATGACTTCAGCCAGGTTACCAGTCAGAAGGCAGCCAATAGCCTTCCGAATATTCCCGATAATCGTTCGACCTTCTTTGACGCCGTCAACAATGGAACCGAAGTGATCTTCTTTCAGTACCATATCCGCCGACTGTTTGGTCACTTCGGTACCTGTCCTGCCCATAGCGATGCCCACGTCAGCTTTCTTGATTGCCGGGGCATCGTTCACCCCATCCCCTGTCATCGCCACAAGCTGTTCGGTATATTGGTACGCCTTTACGATCCGTAGCTTATGTTCAGGCGATACACGAGCGAAAATCGAGACATTCGGAACAACCGCCACCAATTCGGCCTCACTCATCCGGTCCACATCTCCCCCGGTCAGTACGCGATCACCATCTCGGTAAATGCCAAGCTGCTTCCCGATCGCCATTGCCGTGATCGGATGGTCACCGGTAATCATAACCGGTTTTACGCCGAGACGAATCGCTTCCTCAATCGCGATCGCCGCTTCCGGCTTCGCCGGGTCGATCATCCCTACCATCCCAACATAAATCATCTGCTCATCCGCCGCACTTTCACAAGCTTCTCCTTCATTTAGCGGACGGTAGGCAAACCCGAGCACACGCAATGCATCTGCGGCAAATGATTCATTTTGCTGAAGAATGCTTGCTCTGATTTCATCTGTTAGCGGATACGTAACGCCTTGATACTGATAAGAGACACAGCGTTTCAGCGTTGCTTCCACCGATCCTTTGGACATGAGGAAGCATTCATTCTCTTTGCCCTCTTCATGGCAAATGACACTCATCGTGCCATGATACGAATCAAACGGAATCTCCCGCTTGCGCTGCCAATGGGCAAGCTGTTCTTTATACACACCGCCTTTGGCCGAAAGCGTCAGTAGCGCCCCTTCGGTAGGATCGCCCTTCATCGTCCAGCTTCCATCTTCCTGTGTAAGGGTACTGTTGTTGCAGAGCACGCCAATGTGGAGAATCTGGGCAATATCTTTGTCAACAACAAGCGGTTCTCCTACACAATCTATAATCTCGCCCGACGGATCATACCCTTCCCCGCTAGCCTGCCATACTTCATGAACGGTTGCCATTCGAGTAACGGTCATCTCGTTTTTGGTCAATGTCCCGGTCTTGTCCGAACAAATGACTGACACGCGGCCAAGCGCTTCGAGTGCCGAGAGTTTGCGCATGATGGCATTGCGCTTCGACATACGACGCATGCCAGCGCTCAGGGCAATCGTAATCGTTACCGGCAGTCCTTCCGGAATTGCCGAAGCAATCAGGGCAACGGAAGTCGGTATCATCTGACCGATTGTATTGCCGCGGAGCAAGCCGACTCCTAGTACGAGAATCCCGGCTGCAAAAGCGCCTTTTACGAATTTTTTGCTGATGGAAGTCACTTTTTCCTGCAATGGGGTCACAGCTTCTTCGTCTTTCAAAAGCGAGGTGAGGTACCCGATTTCTGTGTTCATACCCGTTTCCACGACAATGCCCATTGCTTTGCCGCGTGTAATGTTTGTCCCCATATAAACCATGTTAGTTCGTTCTGCCAATGCCGTATCGATCGCCACTGTACCTGCTGACTTCTTCACCGCCATCGATTCACCGGTGAGTGCAGCTTCATTCACTTCCAGATTCCAGTGCGAAATAATCCGTATATCAGCCGGAACACAGTCACCTGCTTCGAGCACAACCACATCGCCTGGTACAAGATCAACAGAAGAAAGTTCACACTCGGTGCCCGAGCGGATTACCTTACACATCGGCGGTTGGAACTCATTGAGTTCATCCACCACTTTCTCCGCTTTTTGTTCTTGTAAGGTACTGATGATGGCGTTAGCTACCAGCACAGCCGACATTGCTACGCCGTCAAAAATATCCCCCGAAAAAATCGAGAGCGTGGCCGTACCGAGCAGCACAAGTGTGGTAAATTCTTTGAATTGGCGGGTAAACCGCATAATCCAGGACGACTTTTCGGCAGGAAGCAATTGATTGAGTCCGGCTTTGGCTCGAATGCCCGCAATTTTTTGCTCTTCCAGCCCGATATGCTGATCGGTATGCAGCCCAGAAAGGACATCCTCTTCCCCCATGGAATGCCACGAAGTGCCGCCCCGCTTTTCGATTTGCGGTTTGGCCCCTTCCTTGCCAGCCGTATGTGCGCTATTTTCCTGCTTACTATGCCGTGTAGCTCGCGTGATCCATAACAGCTTCAGTGCATCCGCAATCAGATTGACAAGCGGCGCAAATAGCCTTCCGGTTACCATAAGCCCTGTTCCAGCTACATTCCACAGCGCTGTCCATTTTCGATGTTGCCCGGTTACATGCTCTGCATGTTTTGCATAGGCATAGTTCTTTGATAGATGCTTTAGTTCTTTGATATGCAGATGACCGCATGCCACCTTCTCGAAGCTCGGGTTGTTCGTAATGATAAGATACGGTTTATTTTTCTCCCGTTCTGACGAGAAGCTCTCTTGCGCCATCCGGGTGAATGTCTGTTCCTCCGGGTTGGTTTTCCGTAAAATCCCGATCGAATCTTCCAGAAACTGAACCTGCACATGAGGATACTGTTCCACAAATTGTTTTACATACATCGCTGCTTTTTTCGGTGAGAATGGAGGGGTATATAGCAGTACGCCAAGACACTTCCCCTGCTTCGATAGGAAATAAGCCTGCCCCCCGTTTTTTTCACAACGTTTCGCTTCCAATTCGTATTCATGTGTAGTGATGTTATGTTTTTGCATCCAGCGTTTCGTGCCAAACAATACAGTCTGCCGATTCAGTTTTCCAGCGAGACCGTCCTCTGTTTCTTCCAGATGCTGAGGTGTATGCTTGGTTTTTCTGAACGTTTCTGCTTTTGTCTGAATTAGTTTTTTCAATGGATGTTCTGTTTTTTCCACCATGTTGGCGGCGAGCGGCCAGATGACGTCTTCGCTTTCCGAGCTACTCCAGTACAGAGCCTTCTCCTCCCCATTAAAGAGAAGACTTGTATCTTCTACAACCAACTCCTGAACTTCAGCCAGTTCACATAGTGTGATGTTCTCCGGAAGAGTCACACCATCTTCCTTCGCTTTTAATTCCTGCGCCTTCCACGCATGTTCTTCCGCTACCAAACACGGCTGCGGGTTTGCAGCAAGCAAGATGCCCAGCGTATACAGTGGATTGCGTGTAAGAAAGAAAGCCGCTCCTGCCAGCCCAAAACCTAGCTTGGTGGCTCGACTCGCATACGCTTTTGTCTGGCTTGAGACGTACTGGGCGGAGTCCGTTTCTTGACCAAGATGCTTTGTACGCTGCCATTGCAAAAATCGTATAGCGCTAATACCGGCGAGCACCAGCAGATTCTCACGCACAAGCGCCAATCCTAACGCGGCTGCGCCAAGAACCAAGTCCTCATTTACACGTCCCTCACGCGAAAAACGTCCAAATCCCTTTTTTAGAATGGGATACCCGCTTACAATCGACAAAATGCCTGCAGCTGAAAACAATCCCGCGCTGCGTGCGAGTTGCGACCGTCCCATGAGCAGTTGTTTTACGCCCAGCACACCCAGTCCGGCGACAGACGCCGTAAGGATGATCGGTGGCTTATCTTCCGGTTCTCGCTTATCCACCGGCATGGCCCGAAAATGCTCAGAAATCTGCTCTGGCGCATCTGCAGTCAGCACAGCAGCACTTGCTGTCTCAAGTACTGTCTGCTTATCTGGACCTTCTTCGAATTTCGAATGCCGGTCCACATACTGTTCTTCTTCTAGTTGCTGCAGTAGACGGCAAAGCGTATGTGCCGAAACCTTTGCCGCATCATATTGAAGTAACACCCTTCCTGTAAATGGACAGGCACTGACGTTCATATGTTCGATGTTTATATGAAAAAAGGTTTCAATCTTCCGCGCAAACGCGGCATCTCCTTTTAGTCCGTATACTTCGATACGCAGCCTGCCGGGCAGCGAACGAATAAATCTTTCTTTAAACGTAATGCATGCCAATGTTCTCTCTCCTCTCCCCTCTTCATTGATGTCCAAATTACAAATCATAACGTGTAGTATTGGTTGTGGTAAGTCATTCTATACGTAAAAATTTGTTAAAATCGGTTTTTACGACGTATAAAGATGAGCAAATCATGCCACAATAATTTCTATAGTTCATTAAGGAGGAGAAGCACTATGTTAAAAAAACTACTTCCCAAGTCTCCCTTAGGCATCGTCCTTACCGCCGCTGCCGTTATCTTATATGCATCACCCGAAGCAAGAAAAGCAGTTCGCAAGGCTGCCGTCAAAGGCTTGTCAGCACTCATGGCCCTAACGGAACAACTTAAAGAAAGTACTTCCTCGATACGCAACGAACTTTCCGAAACGATGCAGGAGAGCGAAAAAACGGAAGACACGAACCTCTCAAAACTCGATACACACACAACATTTACATACAACACAGAAATCGAACCGGAAGATTTCCTCAAGGGTCCAGGACCGTTAAACGTAATGAACGACGAATACTTGAAGAAGCACGCCACAGAGATTCCGACAAAACTACATTAAAGGTTGCAACACGAAAAGACCGGATAGCCTGTCCGGTCTTTTTCCATACATCAAACGACGAGGTACAAGATAATGAAAAAGACGAACCAAGAAACACCGGATATTAGCCTGCCTGCATACTACAACAACCGGGAACTTAGCTGGCTGGCATTTAACAAACGAGTGCTGGAGGAAGCACAGGACGACAGCAATCCGCTTCTGGAGAAACTCAAGTTTCTGGCGATTTTTAGTTCCAATCTGGATGAGTTCTTTATGGTACGGGTCGCCGGATTAAAGGACCAGATTAAAGTCGGATTTACTAAACCAGAGGACAAATCAGGCCTCACACCTAAGCAACAGGTTGATGAAATTACACAAAAAACAACCGACCTGGTGACCGCTCAATACGCCGTCTATCATAAAATTCTGCACGCATTGCATCATGAAGATATCGAGATTGCCCGCATACAAGAGATAAACGAGACGCAATACGCGTACCTTGAGCAGTTATTTGAGCATACGTTACTTCCGATTCTGACGCCGATGGCTGTGGATACGTACCATCCGCTCCCCAAATTGTTGAACAAGCGAATTAATCTCGCCATTTTTCTGAGCCGGAAAAACGATCGTAAGCAGGAACGACTGCTTGCGATTGTACAAGTACCCGCACTATTCAGTCGGTTTATCAAACTGCCAGCCGCTCAAGACAAGCACATCTTCATCCTGCTCGAAGATGTACTTTGCCATTTTATGTATAAATTATTTACTGGCTACGATATACTTTCGGTCTCCGAGTTCCGGATTACCCGCAACGCCGATTTAACCATCGATGAGGACGATACTCAAGATTTTCTCCGCGAAATCGAAAAAGAATTAAAAAAACGAGAACTTGGTGTAGCGGTCCGACTGGAAATCCGTGAAAACGAGGTAGACCACACCCTCCTTCCCTATTTGCTCAATGCATTAGGTATTGATAAAAAAGATGTGTATGCCGTTAACGGACCGCTGGACTTAACATTTCTATTCGCTTTTTACAATCGGCTTGCGGACACGAAAGAACACCTTATCTATGAAAGATTTACGCCGCAGCCGACTCGGGATTTTCTCGAAAGCCACAATGTCTTTGAGATTGTAGAAAAACAAGACGTGCTGCTTCACCATCCGTATGAATCTTTTCAACCTGTGATTGATTTTTTGTGCCAAGCGGCAGATGATCCGGGCGTGATGGCGATTAAACAAACACTCTACCGTGTCAGCGGCAATTCACCAATCATTAATGCATTAAAGCGTGCGGCTGAAAATGGCAAGCAGGTAACGGTTCTGCTTGAACTGAAAGCACGTTTTGACGAAGGAAACAACGTCCACTGGGCTAAAGAACTAGAGGAAGTTGGCTGTCATGTCATCTATGGAATGAATCAACTGAAGACCCATAGCAAAATTACGCTCGTCGTCCGACGTAAAGAAGGACACATTCAGTGCTTCGTTCACCTTGGTACGGGAAATTATAATGACGTTACAGCCAAAGTCTATACGGATATGGGCTTTTTCACTTCGCATCCGGAGTTCGGCAAGGACGCTATCGACTTCTTTAATTATTTAAGCGGCTACTGTGACAAGCCGATGTTTTACCATCTACGTACGTCTCCATTCGATATCCGGGACGAACTGATGCAACTTATTGATGAAGAAATCGAATACCAGCACAAAAACGGTACTGGACATATCATTGCCAAAATGAACTCCATTACAGACAAAAAACTTATGATGAAGCTATACGAAGCCTCAAGAGCCGGCGTGAAAATCGAGCTTATCGTACGAGGGATTTGCTGTCTTCGTCCTGGAATTAAAAATGTTAGCGAAACCATTACAGTACGCAGCATCGTCGGACGATTCCTTGAACATGAAAGAATTTTTTACTTCAATCATAACAATAAAGAGAAGGTCTTCATCTCTTCGGCAGACTGGATGACACGTAATATGGAGAACCGAGTAGAAATTATGGTTCCGATCTATGCAACCCATTTGAAAATCCGCATTAAAGAAATCTTGTCGGTTATGCTGAAGGATAACTTCAAAGCGCGCGAACAGGGGGCGGATGGTGAGTATCACTATGTATCTCCTAAGCAAGGCGAACCAAGGATAAACAGCCAGCAGACGTTCTGTATCCAGGCTTATGAAGCCAGAGGAAGCGAAGAAAGTTAAATAAAAAATGGCCGCCTTAGCTTTTGTAGCATCGGCGGCCTATACAAATTTCTTTTATATTTTGAATTTATATACCATACCATGCAGATTTTGGGCTATCTCTTCAAGCTGCTGTAACGAACTAGACACGTCTTGAATCATTTCCATCTGTTCCATTGACAGAGCCGCCACCTGCCTGGAATGGTCTGCTGCTTCCTTAGAAACTCGTGCTCCGTCCTCCACTGCTGCGGATACTTCTTCCGTGCTGGCGGAAATCTCTTCGGATGCTGCGGACACTTCCTGTATTTGCCCAGCTACTTGCTCAATCGAATGTAGAATATGTTCGAATGCTTCCCCCGATTGTTGAACGATTATCATGCCTTCCTCTACATCTTCTGTTCCCTTTTGCATCGTTTCTACTGCCTGTATGGTATTTGTTTTAATTTCTTGAATCAGATTGGAGATTTGCTCAGCTGACACCTTCGACTGCTCAGCCAGCTTTCGTACTTCATCCGCCACAACCGCAAATCCTTTTCCGTGCTCGCCCGCTCGTGCTGCTTCAATTGCTGCATTCAATGCGAGCAAGTTTGTCTGGTTTGCGATATCCGTAATGACCTCTACAATCTGACCAATTTGTGCTGAGCGCTCACCCAGCTTCTGGACGACAGAGGCAGAGTGGCTTACTGAATTATGAATCGAACCAATTTGTGTTACAACCTTTTGAATCGTATGATTACCGTCTCTTGCTCCTTTCGTTGTATGAATAGCCGCTTCGGATACAAGTGACGAAGATTCGGCAATTCGCTGAACACCGGCCGCGATTTCTTCCATGGCTCGTGCGGTTTCTTCCGCTCCTTGTAACTGTGAATCCGATCCGGCTGCCACTTCCTGTACCGTACCCGAAATATGTTGGGATGCCTGCTCCGTCTTCTGCGCCTGAGTAGCCAGTGTCCCACAAGCAGACGCAGCCTGCTCTGTCGTTACTACAACTTGCCGAATCAGACCTTGTAAGCCTGATAACATTGTATTAAACGAACGGACAATCTGCCCTACCTCATCCTTGCCTGTATACGAAAGGCGCACCGTTAAGTCTGCCTCACTGTTCGCCAACTCCTGCATTTTCGTTGCTACATCCGATAGTGGTTTTATCTTTCTATACAATAGTACAAGCATACTCATAATGACGATGACCATTAATCCAATCATGACATTTGTTACGAGTAAGAACCAGCCCACTCTTTCTTTCGCGCTTTGAGCTTCTTGCTCAGCCCGGCTGTTCATTTTTTTCTGAAACTCATTAATTGGATCCGTAATTAGCTTTTTGTTAGCATCGTACGTTTCATCGAACATGAGATGTCGGGCCGCTTCGAAATTTTTTGCTTCTACTGCTTTCATGGCCCTGTCTTCTGTGTCTATAAGGACATCGGAGTTCTGTTTTGCTTTTGCTAATAAGTCAAGCTCTTCTTGTGGAGCGTTCAGCTCTTTCAGGCGCGTTATAACACGATCTCGCGTTTTCGTTTCATTTACTTCCTTCCAGTAGTTGTCCAAATGCTTTTTATCCCCAAATTGCACATAGTAACGTGCTTCATTTGTCAAATAATCCGATGCAGTTGCCAAGTCGATTCCTAACTGCTTGAACTCAGCTTGTCGCTTTGTAGCAAGCTCCATTGTTTCTACACTAGCATCCAGATAATAAACGCTTCCTACTGTTAGCAATGAAAGGATTAGAAAGAGCGCTCCCTTAATTTTTAGTACTGATGATATTCTCACGAATTATCCCTCTCCCCCGACTTTTATACAACTACAAAAGAACTAGTACTACGGAATCAGGATACCATGTGCAGTTCGTGAGGAATATCACCTTTACTATTACTTTACAAAAAATATAAAGTGTAACGAACCCAGATCGCTCTCGTCTCTCTTCTCTATGTTTTGATCTAGTTTCACTTACATAACAGCAATATAAATATCGACCTCTGCCCAATTAGGGTTACAGCTTCTTGCATCGTACCATTCAAAATCTCCACTAAAGGCACGTTTTACGTTTGAACTTTCAAACCACTTCCAAATGTATGCCCACGCTTGAGGAACCACCTCTGAAATCGGCCCTTTCTCAGTCGTAAAAACCATGTACGTAGCTGCTGGAATCACTTTCACAACCATGCCATCTGGTAACTTTTCAAGATCGTTACTTTCTATTCCGATAACGATTGAATACAGACCTAAAGCCCCATTCTCATAATCGGTATACAAACCAAACGTTACATCCGGATTGATTTGAGCCGGAATTTTATTAGGAATTTGTTCTACAAAATATCGCTCCCATAATCGCGGTATTTTCCCTTCCCCGGTACTTTCATATTCATTCGTTGTACGAGCTTCGATCCCAATTATTTTTATTTCATCTTTTTTCACGATTTTTGGTGGATTCATTTCTCCTGTCTCCCTTCCATAAGCCATGTCTCGATCCGCTCTTTTTGGCGAAGGTGATGACGGTAATGCATTTCCACAAGCATGTACCATTCCTTCGCATGTAATGCACCTAACCGAGGGTGCCGGGCTGTATAAGCCAAGGGAATTGCATCAAGCGTAGGTTCTAGTTCACGCATTTGATCCAGTACCCGCTTCAAGCCAGTACCAATCTGTTCTTTACTCTCTGGCTGCAAAGGTGTGTACTCTTTAGAAGATGGAACTTGAATTCTTATCGGTGGAAAGCTGCCTTGGGCAAATATGGCCTCTCCGTTTTCAGTTTTCTCTTCTACTGTACTGACGTGTTGACCGATCTGGTTTCTACATGCTTCCACGTTCCGAAGCTGCATGTAGAGAGCCGAGTTGATCAGGTGCATGTACATCTGTCCAAGCGACCATTCACTCTCAGCTGGTTTACGAGTGAGTTGCTCCAAGCCGAAGTGATCCAGCTCCTGAAGATATGTAGTAGAGATTTCTTCAAATTGACGCAAAGATTCTTTTGTATTCATAATCCTTCTCCTCTCATGTTCTATAGCCCCACTATACAAAAACACTACTGACAACAGTATGTCAGTAGTGTTTTATCATTTTTGCTATTTCTTCCTGAACTCGCTTCCGCAACGATGCTGGCCCCAACACCTTCGCATCCGCTCCCCAACTCAGTACCCATGGCAGCACTTCCTCGAACTGACGAACTCTAAGCACAACAAGTAGACCTTCCGGAGTATCCTCTAATGCTTCCGTGTAAAAATAATTGTACTCTTTAACCTTATCCAAAAGATCTCGATTCATCAAAATATGTACCAGAATGTTACGATCATCAGGAGGCTCATACGTTTGTAAGTTAAAATCAGGTGGTCTTTTAAATGTCTCGTCCAGCAATGTCAGCTCACACATGCGACGTAAGCGAAAATGGCGCAACTCCTGTCGCAGATTGCAAAACGCAATAAGTGTCCATGTTCCACCTACATACACAAGGCCGTATGGCTCAACCGTACGAGAACTTTGGCGATTACCAGTAGGCTCCGGTATTTTTTTCATATAGTGGAAGTGTACTTTCCTCTCCTCTAGTACAGCTCGGCGTAGTAATCCAAGTGCTTCCTCGGCTTGCTCACTATCAGCAGTTGTTCCCGCGAGCAACTTCAAGCTAGCACGCATCCGTACCGTCTCTCTCTGTACAGAATCAGGTAGAATCGACTCGATCTTCCCCCTAGACGCGCGTGCCTTAACACGATAGTTCACATCAAACTGCTGCTCAACAAAGTCGATACCGAGCAGTAACGTTACGGCTTCCTCTGCTGTGAAGCTTACAGGAGGTAAAAAATAGCCATCAACCAGTGAATATCCTTGACCAGGAGCTCCTACGATGGGTACCCCAGCCTCACTAAGAGCCTGTACGTCTCGGTAGATCGTCCGTATGCTTGTCTCGAATATGGCAGCCAAGTCTTCCGCACGCCTTGTGCCGCTACGCTGTAGTTCTAATACAATAGCCAACATGCGATCTGTTTTATTCACAAGCTATCACATCTCCTATATCGTACTTATACATGCTTGTACTATTTGATAGAGCACAAGAAAATGAAAGATATTTAGAGCAATTCGACCCGAAAATCACGAAAATGAAACGTATAAAAAGATTTTATCCTATTATAAAGTTAGCATTTTACCGTAATAAAGGGTAAACTTAAAAGAAGTATTAATTCTAGGGGGATTCATATGAAAAGATTTATAGCCATACTTTTTGTATTCGGGATGATTCTATCTCTCATTGCCGGATGCTCTAGCACCAGCAATAATAAAAAAGAATTAGTCATCGGCGTTGATGACCAATTTGCCCCAATGGGATTTCGGGATGATAAAAACGAACTTGTTGGGTTCGACATTGATTACGCACGTGCAGCCGGTAAAAAGATGGGGTACAACGTTGTATTCCAGCCAATCGATTGGTCAGCAAAAGAATCCGAACTGGCTAGCGGTCGCATTAATTTGATCTGGAATGGATATACCATTACAGATGAAAGAAAGCAAAAAGTATTATTTACAAAACCATATCTGAAAAACTCGCAAGTTATCGTTACTCTGCAAAAATCACCGATTACGAAATTAGACGATCTTGCAGGTAAAAAAATCGGGCTGCAATCGATGTCTTCAGCAGCGGATGCTTTAAATGCAAATCCAATCAAAGCAAAAGTCGGTAATGTAACCGAGTACAAAGATAATGTGTCAGCATTAAGTGATTTAAAAATCGGTCGCGTCGATGCGATTGCTATGGACGAAGTAGTCGCCCGCTATTATATGTCGAAAGAAAAAGACACATTTAAGTTACTCAATGAATCATTAGCTCCAGAAGAGTACGGAATCGGCGTTAAGAAAGGCAATGAAAAATTGTTGAATGAGCTGCAAAAAGCTCTCGATGACATGAACAAAGACGGCTCAGCAGCCGAAATCTCTAAAAAATGGTTTGGCGAAGATAAAGTATTGAAATAACATATGAACATATGAGAAAGAAACCCGGATTTCTCCAACGATCCGGGTTTCTCAATTAGGAGTATCGATACGATGAGCATGAATGATATACTAACGACCACCCTTTCAATGCTAGAAGGCGCACAAATGACGATTTTGTTATTTCTAATCGCCATTGTTGTGTCCATTCCACTCGGATTTATTTTAACGATGATGGCAAATAGTAAGCTTAAACCGCTTGCCTGGTTTGCTCATGGCTATATTTATGTCATGCGTGGAACCCCATTATTATTACAGCTACTATTTATTTGCTTTGGTCTGCCTCTCATTCCGGTTATTGGCGACTACCTTATCATGGATCGGTTTGTCGCAGCTTGTGTCGGCTTTATCTTAAACTATGCTGCCTACTTTGCGGAAATCTTCCGTGGTGGTCTGTTAGCGATTGACAAAGGACAATATGAAGCTTCACAAGTGCTAGGATTAAGCAGATGGCAAACAACAACAAAAGTCATTTTACCGCAAATGTTCCGTGTCGCACTTCCCGCGGTCTCAAATGAGTCGATTACACTCATTAAGGATACGGCATTGTTATATGCCGTTGCCGTTCCTGAGTTGCTGCATTTTGCGCAAACGGCTGTAAATCGCGACTTTACGATTGTTCCATTTTTTATCGCAGGTATCATGTACTTACTGATGACTCTCGTATTGACGCTGCTGTTTAAACTGCTTGAAAAAAAGTTCAAATTTGAATAAAAGGATTGGCACCCAATGGATATGATTCAAGTTTCAAATCTAAAAAAATCGTTTGGACAAGTAGATGTACTGAAGAAGATTACATTTGCGGTCCAGAAAAGCGAAGTTGTGGCGGTTATCGGTCCCTCAGGCTCAGGAAAAAGTACAATGCTTCGCAGCCTGGTCGATCTGGAGCATGTCGATGGCGGCAGCGTTTGTGTACAAGGAGATTATCTCGTTAAAGACGGAACATATGCGAACAGCAAGGATATAAAGAAAGTCACATCGAAAATGGGAATGGTGTTTCAACATTTTAACCTCTTCCCTCACTTAACCGTAAAAGAAAACTTAGAGCTGGCTCCTAAGTATGTAAAGAAGGAAGCGGCAGCGGAGATAAGCAGACGAAGCAGCGAGCTTTTAGAAAAAGTCGGCTTGTCTGCAAAAGCAGATGCATACCCTGCCAATCTCTCGGGTGGACAAAAGCAGCGCGTTGCCATTGCTCGTGCCCTAATGATGAGGCCGGATATCATTCTTTTTGATGAACCGACTTCCGCACTTGATCCGGAACTGACAGGTGAGGTATTGCAAGTTATGAAGCAGCTGGCGGAAGAACATATGACCATGATTGTCGTCACACATGAGATGGGGTTTGCCCGGGAAGTGGCGAACAAAGTTATGTTTATGGACAACGGTGAGATTCTAGAATCCGGCACACCTGAACAACTCTTTACTAATCCACAATTCGAAAGAACGAAAGCATTTTTAAACAGGGTTTTGTAAATGCAAACCAAAAAAGAACCGGAAAGCCCTTGATAATACAGGGCTTTCCGGTTCTTTTTATTATGCTACTCTCTTATCCAGTATCGTTCCATCTCCACATCCGTCATGTACGTAACACGCTCTGGCAAATCACCCTCACTTACGCATAAACAAGCAATATGTGCTTCATCAATACAGTAATGACGAATACTCCAGCTATTCTTTGCTTCTATACTAAGAAAGCATGCAGGGGTTAACAGCCCTGTTCCTATTGCTTTGCCAATCGCTTCTTTTCGTGTCCATTTTTCATAAAAGAATGTCCATCTATTCGCTTCTTTTTGCTGCAATAGCGAGGCATATTCTTCTGAAGTCAGACACTCAAAGGCAACCTTACAATCAAGTGGTTGTATTTCCTCTATATCGACTCCGATTCTTCCTTTTTCGGTCATGGCACATATAATCCATTTTCCTGCATGACTAAGATTAAAGTCCCCTTGCCAGCCTGAAGATAACGCCACATAAGGGCGCCCTCTTTTATCTCTTCTATACCACTTCGCAACCTCTATGTATGGATAGTAATGCTGGAACATGTAATATACGGTTAAGATCCCAAGCAGTGCTCGTTGCCTATCTTCTATTCTTTTATAGTTTAGAATACGCTGCTGTTCTTCAGCCGACAACACGGAAAGAAAGCACGCCTGTTTACGATCAGAGATGTAACCCGTATTTCGTACAGCTATTATCATCTTGCTGTTACATGCTCTCTAGCAGGTGGGAAATACCCTATTTTAATGGCATAGGTTACTAGTGCCTGTACCAAATCATGATCTGGCTTCGGACAATCAATTCCTGCTCTCATTAGAATCTCTTGCGCTTCGTTGCATACATACCGATATTCAGAATCATGTGCACCATCCCCTTCAAGCTGGGCTATTGCTAACTCTAGCGCTTCGGCTTTTTCCCCTGGATCATCAACTTGGAACAAAGCCTCCCGATATCTTGTAGGTTCTAGTAGTGTAATCTCATATCCTAGCGACTGTAATTGTGTAATGAAGTCTGTATAGTGGATCTGCTCACTATTGCATATATGGAATGTTCTTCCTTCTATTTCTGGTTGACTAGCTAGATTTACAATCGCTCGGCTCGCATAATCTACTGGTGTAATGTCGACGTACCAATCAGCAGCAGGAGCAATCCCCAATAGCAGCATTGCTTTTATCATCCGATAAAATGCATTGCTTTCAATATTACGCTGGAACTTTCCAGACTGTGTACGACCAACCAGATTGCCTACACGGTAAATCGTAGCCGGAATGCCTTTCATAGCTGTACGTACGATATTCTCTGCGCGAAGTTTGCTATTGGAGTATTCATTTTCTAGTACTACATCGTATGTGAAATCACCATTTTTCACAAAGTCATTCCATTGTCCACTCGCTGCTAAGTCTTCCGGCACACTTACAGTTGAGATGTGATGAAAATGAGCATCCTGCTTATTGCGGATTATGTCTAGCAAGGACGATGTCCCTCTTACATTTACTTTTTCAAACTGGGATGAATCTCCAAAATGACGAACATCCGCTGCACAATGAATGATCGCATCAATTTTTTCAGACAAATGGTCACGTACATCAGGAGATATACCGAGATCCGGTTCACTTAAATCCCCTTCGACAATCACAATTCTGCTTTTGAAAGCTTCTAGATTGCTATCAGGAAAATAAAAGTGCACCGTATTCAAAAGACGCTGTTCAGGCGAACCTCCATCAGAAACACGAACAAGGCAATAAACGTTTGCTTTTGTTTCCTGCAAAAGCTCATGTACGATATGTGCACCAAGATAACCGGTTCCTCCCGTTACAAGCACATTCCGGGCTGTATTCCACTCCCGCTTCTTTGCTCCTTTTATGACAGGGGGTTCCGTTAACTCTTTGATCTGGCGTTCTTCGTTAGACAATGCATGCACCGGTTCTGACTCTCCTGCTCGCTCCACGTATTCTGCTAACGCAGCAATCGTGCGGCAACGGAAAAAATCTTGTATTTTTAGGGAAGGAAACTTCGGTTTTAACAAAACAAGAATGCTGATGATTTTTAGCGAATGTCCGCCAATATCAAAAAAGTCATCCGCAACCCCGATCTCCTCTACACCAAGAACTTTCTCCCATGCTTTGGCGATACACTTTTCTGTCTCACTCTTCGGTTTTTCCCTATTTTTTTGTATCAGCGTAATTTTATCTTTTCTGGTAACTAATAGTTTCCGATCAATTTTACCCGTTGGAGCAATCGGCATATTCTCTAAATAAATGAACTGTTCGGGAACCATGTAACCTGGTAACGATTGAGCAAGAAAGTTCCGTATTTTCTTTTCGTCTAGTGGTTGCATACTTCCTGTACTGTAGTAGGTTACTAGTCGTTTATTTCCATCTTCTTCTGTTTTTGCAACAACAGCTACATGTTCAACATCCGCCTGTTTTGCAAATACGTCTTCAATCTCATCTATTTCAATCCGGTGACCGCGAATTTTCACCTGATTATCCTTGCGTCCTACATACTCGATATTGCCGTCAGCTAGCAATCGTACAATATCCCCTGATTTGTACAAATATTTCCCTGAGCTATCAGAGAACAAGTGAGGCACAAAAGCCTCCGCTGTTTTATCCGGCTTATTCAAGTATTCTTTGGCTAAGCCCACTCCTCCAATATACAGCTCTCCCGGTACATGAATCGGACACAGCTGTCCATTTGGATCTACGATATACGTTTCATAATTATCATAGGGCTTTCCGATTGGAATATAAACCTGATCGGATGGAACTTCTTCTTCGATGAGATAAATCGTCGTCCCTACCGTACACTCCGTCGGCCCGTATGCATTAAAAACCTTACTACCCAGTCCAAAGCGTCGTTGCCATAGACGTACGGTTTCGCCGGTTAGCGCTTCACCGGCTACGATAATTCTTTTGATTGTTTGCAGTTTACGGATACTTTTATCTTCCAGATAGGCTGCAATTTGTTTAAAGAACGCAGTCGGAAGTGCCAGCGCTCCTGTTGCCTTAACTCTCTCGGCAGCATTAGCAAATTCTTCGATCGCCATCCGCTCCACATTAGACAGCAAATGTAAGCGTGCACCCCAGAGCAAAGCGGAAAACGTTTCGGCAATTGAAGCATCAAAACTATACGAAGCAAATTGAAGAAAAACATCGTCTGGCATACATTCATACGGTCCCCGCAAGTATACGAGCAAATTTACTGCACCCCTATGAAGAATAACCGTTCCTTTAGGATGACCCGTAGAGCCGGACGTATAAATCATGTAGGCAGGATCTACTGCCTCTGGATAGATAGAAAAATGTATAGGATTATACGGGAGCAACGCTGCATCATCTACATAAAGTACCTGAGCGGTATGTCCATCAAAGCAACTACTCTCCTGCAGAATGTTTGTATATTGTGTTTTCGTTATGATAAAAGCGGCACGGCTATCCTCAATCATGTATTCGATACGCGCTAGCGGATATTCCGGATCAATGGGTACATATACCCCTCCCGCTTTCATAATTCCGAGTAGACCTACTACTGTTTCGAGACTTCGTTCCATAAATAAAGCAACAAAATCACCTTTTTTCAACCCATGATCACACAACATCTGAGCGACCTGATCAGATTTGTGATGTAATTCTTCATAAGTAAGCTGTCCTTTCTCCGAGGAAAGGGCGATACGGGCAGGGAATTTTTCGGCTGCTTCCACAAACAGAGCAGGAAGGGTTTTATCAGCCGGAAACTCTCTTTTTGTATCATTCAGCATCTCATATAGATTACATTCTTCTTGACTCAAGATGTCAATTTTTCGAAAATGAGCAGACGGTTGAGCTGCTAGTGTTTCAAGAATATTTTGGTATTGTTCAATAAAACGATAGATGGTCTCCCGCTTAAATGCCTTGCTATTAAAGGTCACCTCTACCCCATAACCATTCGAAAGTGAATGAATGTTCCATATAATCGGTACCGACTGTTCTCTGCATGCATCCCCCATCGTAAAGATAGCGGGATAATGACTCGCTTCAAAAGCACCGAGGAAAAAACGGTGGTCGATCGCTTCTGATAATCGAATTTTCACTTCCGTTAGCAGCTGCTCAAACGTCTCCATTCCCGCAACAGAAATCCGAAGAGGAAGAATTCTCATTTCTTCCTCTTCCCCCTCACAAAAAGAAGGAACACCTACCAAAATGTCTTCCTCATATGAAAGACGATATATCCAAACCAGATACGCAGACAACATGATCACGTCTATTTCACGATTACTATTTTGACATAGAGTTCGTGCCTTCTGTATCCAAGGTCCAGTGATAGAAGCCTTTACTGATTCCTTTGCAGCATCGTGTAACGAATACCGTGAGAAATCCGATGGTATTTGAATAACAGGCAGTGGCTCAGCTAGCCTATCAAACCAGTATCCTTCTGCTGCTTTTTCTTGTCTGTACTCTTCCATTACACTATCATCCTTTTATTGTTTTATATCTTTGGCTGTTATTCGTGTAATTATAAAGTGAAACGTTCAATCGTTTCTTTCAGCTCATCCACTACCGTATCCAGCGATTCCGTTTCCCTTGCAATCTCTTGCATCGATGCTAATTGTCGTACTGACGATGAAGAAACAGAAGAAGTGTTTCCAGCGAATTCCTGAGAAATTCCTGTCATTGACTCCATGGATGCTGTCACTTGTTGCGAACTAGCAGCCATTTCCTCAGAGGTAGCAGATACTTCCTGGATTTGCGTATTAATACCCTGAACCGCTTCTAAAATGTATTCAAAAGCTTGTCCTGCCTTTTGGACCACTTCCATTCCTACATTTACTTCTTTCACCACATGATCCATAGACGAAATGGAATGAGAGGTTCTTCCCTGAATTTCCTGTACGAGATTTGCAATTTGTTGTGCTGATTGTGTGGACTGTTCAGCCAGTTTTCGAACTTCATCTGCTACAACCGCAAATCCTTTCCCATGCTCACCCGCACGCGCAGCTTCAATTGCTGCATTAAGGGCCAGCAAGTTTGTTTGGGAAGAAATCCCGGTAATCATCTCCACGATTTTGCTAATTTCCTGAGAGTGTTCTCCTAGCGACCTTACATCAGAAACGGATTTGTCTACAGAGAGACTGATACTTCTCATCTGCTCAACCACTTTCTTCGTGGTGCTATTTCCTTCTTCCGCTTCCAAAGCCATTGTGTTCGAAACTTCAGAGATGCTACCTGAGGTTATCGCTACATGCTGAATTCCCTCTGAAAGCTCTTGAGTAGCTTGAGAACTGGCCATGACACTCCCTACCTGTATCTCCGTACTGCTTGCGATCTCCTGAATCGCAGCAGAGACTTGCTGATTCTCTTGAACGGTATTCTTAATTTCTGATGATAGCCTTGCTGACAAATGAGAAATACGAGAAGATACATCCGTTACATTGTGAATAATCCCACGCAGATTTGTGAGCATGGCAGAAAAGCTTTTGCCTAACTCGCCAATCTCATCATTGCCTTGTACTTCCGTGATTTCGATATTCAAATTTCCTGCAGCTATCATATGTGCTTTCTCTGAAAGAGAATGAATCGGTGCCATCATACGTCTGATGATAAAGTAAATGAGCAATCCGCAAATGATTGTAAAAGGTAGCATCATGTATAAAATCGTACTAGCCTCTTTCCAAGCTTTCTGGGTGACTTGCGCGACATTATAATCCACTACATAAACGGCAATGACATTGTTTTGTTCGTCCAAAACAGGCGCAATTCCCGTTTTAAATTGACCATACTGGTCTCCATATATATCGGTAGCCTGAATTTTCTTCTGCTCAAACGCAGCTTTCATTAAAGCAAGTAAGTCTGGTGAGAGACCTACTTCGTTAAGATTTTGATTATACGGAACGCCTAATTTTCGAAGACTTGAACTCATGGAAACATTAAAGAACTGCCCGTTTTTATAGGAAGCTAGATATAGATTGTCAATAATCGTAGAATGGCCCATGATTTCATCCATCTTTTTGGTTGCTTGCAGTACATCTGGATTTTTATCGTTTGGCTGTGCAACAACGGATCGTACTTGATCTAGATTTACTTCTTCGGCTAGAATCGCCGCCGTGTCATGTAATTGTTTGCTCATGCTGCTTAAGTTACTATTTTTAATCATAAAATATGTAGCAGTACTACTTAAAATCCCAAAAACTAATAGTATACCAAGAGATGCAATAATAATTTTCCAACTTGCTGAGTTTCTAATTCTTCTCACTACGTACCCCTCCAACTAAATATGTTGCCTTATCTCTAGCAGCACCAACCGTCTAAAATTTTCTAGTCTATAGCTTTTAGACATTAGCTCCAAAAAAACAAAAAAACAATCCCCAAAAACTGATTCACAATGCAAACAGGGATTGTTTTTAGCGCAACCTGGCAACCGTAGTTATAAAAACCGTAGGCCCATAGCTTTGCGTCCCATCTTTTCAGAAGGTTTGCCAACGTTACATATGTTATATATGCTATATATGTTATATATTTACCATGGGAAATGTTACACCTCTTGTACAATTTTTGCAATATAAGTCGTAATAAATAGTTCTTTATTCCTCCTATCTAGATACACAATTTACAGTACGTGTATGGTTTTAATATGCTGTAAATTCCAATATACCGTTTCCCTATCTGCTGTAACAATAGTAAGCCTGTTATGATCAACCTTCTGCAGTAAGCCTATTTTTCATCGTTGTCTCCCCCATCTATGACAATGATGTGATTTTCTAATCTTTCACATTGGCTTTCAAACGTTCTAGCTAACGGCATCGAAACCGGATTAACAGGAAGATGTTGGTTACTCAATGAATAAGGTGCTGCATCTTGTGGATAGGGAATTAGCCACTTCACATGATTCATCGAAATAAACATAGTCTTATACACAGGAGAATAGAAGACAAAGTAGTCGTTCATGATACTTGTCAAATATCCATGAATGGATTTATTCCCTGTCACGTAAATTTAAACAAATTGACCTTTAGCGTTTGCTAGCGCTTTACGAAACGAGATCGAAGCGGAGTCACTTTCAATTGGTTTTTCTATTGGAATGTAGAGAAAAGATAGCGTGCTGTGATCATATACAACAATGATATCCAATCCGGCATCTATGAGAGTACCTTTGTAGTAATTTTTTCCCGATACCTCGATATCTACATGTTTTCCTATGAAATGATTAAAATCATTCATATTATTTCTCCCTTCTTCTCGTATGGAATGGGATATTAAAACAGCCAGGAGACCCAATAGTATAAAACAACTAACGTAAATAGCGTGGCAGGGGGAATGACGGTCAGTGTGATTTTTATATACTGCCACCAGGTAATTTTTACTTTTCCGCGCCTTACGATATGCATCCACATCAGCGTAGCCAGTGTTCCCATCGGAAGAAGTAACGATCCCATGTCACTTCCAATGACGTTAGCCAGATACGAGATTTTTAAGGTGAGCGGGTCAAGGTGCATGTTCATGAGTGTAAGAGTTCCAACCATAAGCGCGGGATGATTATTAAATATATTGGATAGAACAGAGAGGAGAGTTCCCATCATAACGCTTGCGTGCAACAAATTCCCGGAAGAAACGATCGGATGTATGAAATCAATCAGCCATGCTGTTAATCCAATGTTGTGCAGGCCATAAATAATGACATACATACTAAAGGCGAAGACAAGAATATACCATGGCGTTTTTTTCAACATATCCATCGGGGATATTTTTAAGTGAACCCAACGCCATCCTAACAGTACAAGAGAGCCAATGACAGCTACAATCGAGACAGGGATCGTCAAATACGAAGCAATAAAGAGACTAACACGAACAGACAATACAAAAAGCAGAATGTTTCTCATAAAACGGGAACGTGCCTTATCCGATGAAGGAGATAACTTCGTTTTGAGAGGATGATAAGCAGGTGTTGTAAGTCCAGATACTGTAGTAGGGACGGTCTGTGGAATGACTTTGTAAAAACGAAGAAACAGGAGCCCAACGAGGAACAACAAACCAAGCGTGGCGGGAACAAACATCATCGCCGTATGCATATACAAGTCCATATGCACGATTTTTAATGCAATTAGATTCACAATATTGCTTACCCCAATCGGAGCGCTGGCAGCGGTGGCGATTAATCCCCCCGATAATAAATAGGGGATTTTTTGATGATTTTTCAAGCCCATATTATTGAGTAACATCACTAAAATAGGTGTTGTGATTAAAATACTGCCATCGTTATTGAAAAAGAGAGTCATGAGAAAACTTAAAAGATTGACATACCAGAATAAGCGAATGCCTGACCCCCTTGCTCTGGCAGCAAGCTTCTCGGCCATCCAGTGAAAGAATCCGAAGCTTTCTAAGACAATGGCCATCACAATCGTTGCGATAATCGTGATGGCTGCACCGCTTATCGTTTCGGTTATCTGGACTAGATCAGATAACGAAACACTCCCACTGAGTAAGACAAGGATCGCACCCACTGTGGCCGGAATTCCTTCGTTCATTCCCTTAGGCCTCCAAAAAATAAAAACAAGCGTAACCAAAAAAGACAAGATGGTCATCCAAACCATAGGTTGGAACACATTTTTTCTCCTTCCTTCTCGTGATTCATGATGTAATTCAATAGTAGAACTCCGGACCCTTGTCCTTCCCTCCCTTCTGTCCTTCTTATCAACTTGTACTATATGTATATGTATCTGGATAAGACAAGCTCTAGGCACGTCTCTATTTTTCGGTAATTCCATTACAGTGTACCGACACATCTAAACAAAAAACCGCTCCCCTCGGAACGGCAAAGTAGTCTTTTAAAATGAAGCTGGAAGCAGAGACGAGAAATAAGTAGAAACAATTTCAAAGCTTCCCGTATATAGCATGATTCCTAATGCAACCATCAACCAGCCATTGACCTTCTGGATGGTAGGTAAGTACTTGTTGATTTTACGAATTTTATTCAGAGACTGCGACCACACGAGTGACACGATCAGAAACGGAATGCCAAGTCCGAGCGAATACACAAACAGAAGCATCATCCCCGTCAGCATGGTGCCGCTCTGGCTTGCTAGAATCAAAATAGACGACAGAACCAGGCCAATGCAAGGCGACCAGCCTGCACCGAAGACGAAACCAAACAGCATGGAACGGGCAAAATTCATTCCCTTATGACTAAATTCCGGCATTTTCAACCGCTTTTCCATCAGCAGTATACGAAGCGAGAACAACCCGGCCATCTGTAGGCCGAATACGATAATGACCACCCCGCCGATTTTCTCCAACCATTCGCGATAAGCAAGAAACCACTGCCCAATAAAAGAGCTGGAAGCACCAAGCAACAGGAATACACTGGTGAATCCAAGAATAAAACCAAGGCTGCGAGTCAAGATCACACTTCGATCTGCCGCAATTTTTTGCCCATCCACGTGTCCGCCGGTCAATTGTGCAAGATACGCAGGGACAAGCGGGAATACGCAGGGGGAGAGGAAGGAGATCACTCCCGCTAGAAAAGCGATCCCGATATTCACTTCATTCATTGTTTCACACCCTCTTTTTGCAGCAAATCATTCAGCATCATCCGATATTGTTCTTCCGTGCGGGCACCTGTAACCAGTTCCCCTACAATCTCCCCTTTTTTGTTCACGAACATAGAGGATGGGACACCGATTAATCTTTTGCGCAGCTGTTTCATCAACTCATCGGTCGGAATGACGTTCGTAAATGTCAGTTTCATCTCTTTCATCATGCGGTACGCGGTGACTTCCTGTTCTTTTCCATCAGATATAATTCCGATGATATTGACATTTTTCGCTTTCATTTCTTTCGACAAGTTCTCAAGCGCAGGCAGTTCGTCTTTACAAGGTAAACAATATGTGCCCCAAACGTTCACCAATGTTAGATCGTGCTGTTTAAAAATATCGTTGCTAATCGGTTTGTCGTTTGTATCAACGGTTTTAAATTCAGGAAACGTTTTGAAAAGGGCGGCCTCCGGTTGTTTCTCCCTAGAAGTCCCGCATCCAGCAAATACAAGACAAAAAGTAGCTAAAAGTAACACAAATGTGATTTTTCTCATCTGAAATCCCCTCTTATCCTTTCTCTATGACGATTTTGTAATAGGAATGAACGGTTAAGAAATAGTAGAATACGTACACAAGCGTATACATGCCAAGCGTTCCCGCCATCGGTACCGTAAAATCTGCCTTCAATTGGATCGCTAAAATCAGGAGTGCAACGATACTGTGACACACCCCAAGCAGCAGCGGTGCTGTGAAGATGACTCGCATTTGGCGTGCGATGGAGCGTTTTACCTCTTTGTTTGTCATCCCGATCTTACGTAAAATCTCATATTGTTTTTTCGCTTCATTCGCTTCCGTCAGTTGTTTGAAGTAAATGATGCTTCCTGTCGACATAAGAAACACAAATCCAATCAGAATGCCGATAAACAGCAGAATGGACATAGGTGCGAGAACTTGAGCAAACGTTTCATAATAAGTCTGAAGAGCCGCTTCTTTCGGCAAGATTCTGATAAGCTCTTTTGTAAGCTTTTTGCTCATCTCTGCGTTTTCAATGGTGTATCCTTTCAACCGAAGTGAGTGGTTTGTATCATACATTTTGTTGTATACGCTGTCTTTTACAATAAAGACTTGTGGTACCATATACGCATTGAGTACCGGTTGATTTGTATGTTTAAGAATACGAACATTTTGTTCGAGTCCGTTGGAGCGAATCGTAAATGTTTTACCGATTTCTTTGTCATATTCAACAGGGCCATAATAAGACAGGACCGCCTCGCTCTCGTTTTGTAGCACGACACGTTCCTTCGTGTTCATCATGTCCTGAATTCGGTTCCAGGAGCTTTCCGCCATTATATAGAATGCATCTGCTTTTCGTTTTCTTGGAAATGACGTGTCAACTTTCACAAGCATAGCATCCACTTGATGACGAATCGCATGTTCAGGATAGCTTGCAATCGTCTGTTCTACTTTTTTATCCAGTGCCTCGTCGTAACTAATGTAAGCATAGGAGAAAGGAGTTGTTAAGCGAGTGACCTCCTGCATCCTGTAATTCATGCTATATGTCATACCGACTGAAGTTAAGGTTACGGCGCTTAAAATCGTAATGGTAGCCAATGTGCGACTATGCGAACGAATACGGTATGAGAGCTGTGAAATGTCGGTCAGATTGGATTTTCGGTAATACAACGAACGGTTGTTTTGCAAACGATTAAGTACCCAGGCTAGCGCAAACCGGAAGAATAGGAACGTACCAACAATGGAGGAGGCAAGTGTGATGAGCATGTCCATCACAAACGTTTCTTTTCCTGTATTTACTCCAATGCTATATCCAGCTAGTAAAATCACAAGGGCCAACAGTGCCCCGATCAGCGATGGTTTGGGTTGCTTTTCCCCAACTTTTTCTGCATGAAACAGCTCAATAAGTTTAAAACGGTATACAATTGAAGATGCGTACAGTGAGGTAATGATAAACAAAATCCCAAATACACCAACCGTATACATAAGCGCTTCTGGACTTACCGTGAATGTAATAACAATAGCTACGGCCATCATTTTCACAAGCATCATCATGAGCAGCTTGGAAAAAATACTGCCTAACAGCACCCCAATGGCAAGCGCCAAGATCCCCATCACAATATTTTCATAAAATAGCATCAAGCCAATTTTTCTCCTGGTCACACCAAGCAGAGTGTATAAGCCGATTTCTTTTTTGCGTTTACGTACAAAGAAGGAAGTTGAGTACCAAATAAATAGCATCGAAAACAAGGCAATCACGATAGAAGCGGCATTAAAGGCCAGCAAAACCTTATCATCGCCCTCTGCAAAGCTCGCGAGCTGTTCGTTAAAACGAATCGATACGAATGTATAATAAATCGTCACAGTAAAAATAATGGAAGCAAAATAAATAAAGTAATTTTGGAAATTTCGCTTCAAGTTTTTCGTAGCCAGATTAAAGAGTGTCATGGTTACCGCCTCCGATAACTGCGAGTACATCCATAATTTTGTTGAAGAATGCTTTACGTGTTTCACCTTTGACAAGCTCCATAAACAGCTTCCCATCTTTAATGAAAAAGATGCGGTCACAATAGCTAGCCGCGAACGGGTCATGTGTCACCATCAGAATAGTGGCCTGTTGCTGCTTGTTCAAATCAGATAAACACTCCAGCAATCCGGTCGCTGACTTGGAATCCAGTGCACCCGTTGGCTCGTCAGCAAGTACCAACTTGGGTTGGTTAATGATGGCGCGTGCAGCTGCGGTTCGCTGTTTTTGTCCGCCAGATACTTCATACGGGTACTTGTCTAGAAGTGTATCAAGGCCGAGTGTTTGCGCAATCTCCTGCACCCGTTGTTCAATCTCTTGTGCCCCTACACCCGCCAGTGCCAGAGGCAGTATGATGTTTTCTTTCAAGGTGAGTGTATCAAGCAGATTGAAATCCTGAAAAATAAAGCCAAGTTTATTTCGACGGAAAGAAGCAAGGGCTGTTTCATTCATCGTATGAATGGCTTCTCCATCCACCATAATACTGCCTGTGCTTGGTTTATCGATGGTAGCGACCAGGTTTAATAGCGTAGTTTTCCCTGCACCAGAAGGCCCCATCACCCCGACAAATTCTCCTTCTTGAATTTCTACATTCATATCATGAAGTGCCGTATATTGATGACCACGCGAGCCGTACACTTTGCTTATTCCTTTTGCTTGCAATACGATTGACATTGTCGCCCTCCTGTATGTTTCTGTGCTTTTCTATATGTATTAAACCGCAAAGAGGGAAAGGGAACCATGTTTTTACCTAACAAAACAACACGCCAACCTTACATATTTGTAAGGTTGGCGTACGAATCGTTCAGCTTCGGAAAATGAAGCGTGACCTCAGTATAAGAGTCATATTCAGACGTTACCGTAATATCGTGACCGAGCTTGCGTGCTAACTTACGTGCTAAATATAGTCCCATCCCCGTTGCTTTTTCATACTTGCGTCCGTTCTGTCCCGTGAATCCTTTATCAAAGACTCGGGATACATCTTCTACAGGGATGCCCATACCTGTGTCCCGTATTTTTAGCATTTTCTCCTCTCGCGTTTCCAGTCCGTATATTTCGATTGTACCTTCTGTTTCTGTATATTTTAGCGCATTGGATAAAATTTGATTCAGAATAAACGAAAGCCATTTTTTATCGCTCATGACCTCGTATTCAAGATCATGCAATTTGATCTGAATTCGTTTGGAAATAAACGTTTTGGCATTATTTTTCACTGCTTGTTTCACAAGGCTTTCCAGGCTGATATCATGGATCAGATAATCGCGGGAAAAATCATCAATCCGTGCATAGTATAGTGCTCGCTCGATATGGTGTTCAATTTTGTCAAGTTCTTCATCAAGGCTGTCGAGGACACGCGCCGGGTCTTTTCCGGTCTTGTTTTCAATAACAAGTCGACTGACCGAAATGGGGGTTTTAATGTCATGAAACCATGAAGTCATGAATTCCAGTGTTTCTTTTTTTTCTTCATATATGTGTTCCATCTCCACTCGTTGTTGTTCATACACATTTTCAAGCAGCTTTCTGTATAAAGCTTGTTCATAAGTGCGCGGCTCGGGTAACACAGCAATGAATGAGGATGACTTCTCGCACGCTTGCTACAAGGCGCGAAAATATCCCTGCCTTCTCATATATCCGCCGAAAAAATAAAGGCAGAACAACAGGAAAGCAACTACGTTCGTATACAACAGCATATCTACCGTGGCACCGCCGAACGGGGCCACATATATGACAAGGGAAATAAAGGTCATGAGTACCGTGTAAAAAACGAGCAACCACGTATGGTCGGCAATATAATTCGTTAGCTTCATGGGATCATATATCCTTGTCCTTTTTTTGTTTGGATGAAGTCATGTAGCTGGATATCGGCTAACTTTTTACGCAGTCGGTTAATGTTGACAGTCAGCGTATTATCATCCACAAAGCTTTCATCCTCCCACAGACTGCGCATAATTTTATCCCGGTTGACAATGGTTCCCGCATTTTTCATTAAAAGATGCAAAATGTTGAATTCATTTTTGGTTAATTCGATCTTTTGTTCCGCATGCGTGAGCGTTCCAGCTTTACTATCAAGCATGGCTTGTTTGTACTGCAGCACATTTGTATCTGTGTCCGCATACGAATACGTTCGGCGCAAAATGGCTTGAATTTTAGCAATTAAGACATCCAGTGAGAAAGGCTTCTGAATAAAATCATCACCTCCCATGTTGATCGCCATTACAATATCCATGCTTTCATTGCGCGAAGAAATAAAGATAATAGGTACGTTCGAGACTTCGCGTATTTTTTGACACCAATAAAACCCATTAAAAGAGGGGAGATTAATATCCAGCAGAACGAGATGCGGTTTCTGCTCAATGAAATCTGCAAAGACATGGTCAAACTGCTGGACAGCGTGCACGTCGAAGCCCCATTTTCGAATATTTTCTTCTATAATTTCACGCAGTTTTGGGTCGTCTTCAACTAGCATGACGGTAAACATAACAACTCTCCAATCGTAACAATGTTCAATACATCTTTCATTATCGTCATAATGATCAGGTAATTACGCATAACAGCAGAATTCTCCGTAATCCCTGCTGTTATTTTACACGATACCTTGAACGCGATATGCTAGTCACGACTAATCATACGAATATGAGGATGACGGATACAAACAAAAAAGCCACCCTCCCTTTAATTCAAATTGAACTAAAAGAAGAGTGACTTTCGTTTCTTATAACAGGTTTCAGTCCGATCACTACCAACTGTGCCACACCAGCATAATACCGAAGGTCGGGGTCGAACCGACACTCCTTACGGAACACGATTTTGAGTCGTGCGCGTCTGCCAATTCCGCCACTTCGGCAATTTGGAGCGGGTGAGGGGAATCGAACCCCCGCCTCAGGCTTGGGAAGCCGGCATTCTACCATTGAACTACACCCGCAATTGAACGATGATCTGGAAGACAACATTTTGACCTACGGCTAGTCTCCCCTTCACGACTACGTTAATACCCATGTCAATATATTATCAATATAGACTAATATATCATAACTCCGCTTATAATTCATTAGTATTTTAGTTCTAAGGTACCCACTACCCTGTAGGTAGTGGGCCATAGTCTTTTTAAAGGTATGTATGTTTTTCTATTGTTTAGGTTTTGTATAATTGAGGTCCCATATCACTCCGAAATAATCCCTGACTTTAGCAAACTTTGCGCTCCAGAAAGTATCCTGTAACTCCATTAGAATCGTGCCTTTTTGGCTTAAAGCATCGTATAATTTATGAATTTCTTCTTCACTTTCAAGTTCAAGAGCTAATGAGATATTATTGCCTTTTTCAACTGACTGACCTAGAAATGCATCAGAGACCATTATAAATAAATCGTCTTTTTTAAATTGAGCATGCATAATTCGATTATCCACTTCTGGAGGAGTCGGGAAATCTGCCTTTCCAAAAGTTTTGATTTCTAAAATTTCTCCCTTGAAAACGTCCTTATAATACTCTAGCGCTTCTCTAGCATTACCATCGAATGTAAGGTATGGGGTTGCTTGCTGTTTCATATGTAACACTCCTTTCATTTATACTTCTTTATTATATAAGATCATGATATAAATTTCCAATTGGAACAAGTCCCGTTTATATATCCAGAAAGGTGTCCAACGAGATCCAGGCGCTTCGTAATCTCGCCCCCGACAGAACCGTTCTGGCGAGATGTTATATCCGGTCCAAGCTGCACACCGAACTCAGAAGCGATTTCATGCGAGGTAAATTAATCCATGTATTTTTGAATGTATTTCTTTCGAGTGGGAAAAATAATAACATCCACAGTTTGGAGGAATACAGTATGAATGAAATCGAGGAACTTCTAAAACAGATCGAGGAATTAAGAAGAACGCTCTATGCATTAGCGACAAAAAAGAAGCTGAGCGATCCAGAGGTTGTGACAGCAAGTCAAATGTTAGATGCTTTGTTAAATGAGTATGAGAAGTTAATCAAGAGAAAGAAAGAAGATAAATAAAATCGCTTCCGACTGAGAGTAAAGTAGTGAGGTTTCGTATTAATTAATCAAAAGTTAAAATGGATTTCATATTTTTTTAATCAGCACGTAATATAAGTCGTTTATTATTTGTTTTGTAGCATCATGACTTAAAATGCTGATGTATAAGAGAGGTAGTCTTACGATGATAACAACTAGCAAACTGGATAAGTATATAGAGAAACTGTTACAAATGGGTATTTTCAAGATTAACGATCATCAACTTTATGAATGTTCAGAGAAAGAAGTGAAACAAGCTCTGTTTCATGCTCTATCAAGAAACAGAAAAGTACAAGTACATTGAACTTCTCATCGCTAGTCCACTCTACTGAGCAAAATTAGTACGATATATCCCAGGCTGTTGGTTAAATTATGTTTCTAACAGTCTGAGTCCTTCTTGCAAAATTTACACATGATGCTCCAGATACTCTTCTACGTACTTTGATTCATCACTGATAGTGCCCAGCCTTTCCCCGATGTATCCCCATGCCTGGAAACAGGTGGTTATTGAAGGGCAGTATCCAGCATTTCTCAGGCGCGATCCCATTCTTCAGCGGCTGTTTTATCACGTTCTCCTGAAATAGTTTCTTTTCATTATCTGCCGACTTGAAACAGATATAGAAGAGATAATACCTCCAGCTTGATTGACGCCCTGATTTTGTCAAATTTCCGATCAAAATGGCACCCGTTCAAGTTGTCCATCCGCTTCTCTCCTTCCCAAAAGAAAAAGCCTCTCTAGAATTTGATTTCCATACTTCAAACTAATTAAGAACTCACCGATAAATAAAGTGAAACGCGATTTTTATTACATCGGAGTGAAGACCTATGATCAAAAAAACTCTTGGTAGCTTACTAGCCTTATCACTAATTACAGCACCAGTTACGGTATTTGCAGCGCCTGGCCATGGTACTAGTTCTTACAACTCTCAAAGCTGACTACGATCAAATTACAGCTCTTCATGCTCAACTGAAAAACAGTACAGCCGCTGTGCCCGTTCCTGTAACTCCAGTTCCGACTACGGATCCTAGTGGAAGCCAAACACCAGCACCTACTGGCGATACTGTAACCCCGGTTCCAACAGATAGCAGTGGTTCATCAACACCTGTTGAACCAAATCCCGTAGACCCGACTTCTACTACAACACAGCCTTAATCATTAGACATGCATCAAAGGGTACAACCGTTGTACCCTTTGATTTTTACCATCTACATTACCACTATCATTCAAATCATGGCTAAAATCGATTAAAAATTTTTTGAGATCGATTGCCACAGATGAATAACACTTCTCTGTCCTGTTAGGAATCCCCAGGCAAACCATAGAAGACAGATTGCTCCAATAATAACAACACCACCTGAACAGATTCTGAACATATATAGCTTAGTCACAGTGTTTCTGTATAATAGGTATATCCTAAGCTGCTAAAAGGAAAGGGTTAAAAAATGCTAACAAATCAAGAAAAAGATGATGTAATCTATATGGCACGACGGATCATGCTTTCGAATCGTGATGTGGAATGGGAAGGATGGAAGCAGCTGGTTGAAGATGAACTTCTACAACTGGACTGGCCAATAGAAAAGCAACAGGAAGCTCTTAAGCTAGTAGGACTGTTTAAGAAAAAAACACTTTAATTCCCTCAGCTCTTCTCAAGCATAAGCTTGCCGTCAAGGCAAACTTATGCTTGAATAATGCGTCCATTATTTATTTTGGTTTTCGTCCTGCACGCCCTTTTTCGAAAAAACATGATTCGCCTAATTACTTTTCTATGATTAATCAGGCCTGTTGATTAACCAATTTTAGACAAACTACTCCCCTGTATGAGTAGAGATCGACTTATTATTGTATGAATTGCAATCATCCATTCGGCCTGAAGGCTCTCAAACCGTAAAAGACGTGCAAACTGAATAAAAGATAGCATAGCGAAACGTGAAACCATCGGTTTCGCCTTCTCATAGATCCACTTTATCAAAACATAGGTAATTAAAGCCGTATACAATTGACCGTATACAGCATTTTTAGTGGTACCAAACAATACAGGTACATTTACGTGTTGCTTAATCCAGCGGAAAAACGTTTCGATTTGCCATCTGGCTTTATAAATCTCCGCAATTTTTTCGGCAGATAGGTCTCTTCGATCCGTTACGACTCGAATCTCATTCCCTTCATCATCTGTAAAAAATATAACACGATGCCGCTCTTGAGAACGACACTGAGAAGTGCCGAGATAGCACGTACTGTCTTTGATTACAGAGGGTGCAGTAGAGGAGCAGCGTCGAAGAGATCGTGGTGTATCGATTGTGACATTTTCTTTGATTCGAATGACGAAAGACTGCTTATCTTTCAGGTATTGATCAAACCGTTCGATTTTTCCGTACGCTCTGTCGGCAACAAGAAGAAAAGAAGGGTTCGCTAGTTGATCTAAGAATGGACTGTCATGTTTACTTCCTATCGATTCGATTACGTGAACAGGCGTTTCCTGATCGGGATCAAAAGCCACATGTAGCTTGATGCCTGCCCGTTTTCCATGATAAAGAGCCCAAGGAAGTCGTGGTTTTCCTACGGTAATGGTAGTGGAATCAACGAGTAAAAGTTTTTTGGGGATCGCTAACTTACGTCTTGTAGCACGGTTACATTTGGACACAAGATGATGAAATAACTTTTTAAATACAGTATAGGGAACATCACTTGCTTTTTTAGAAAAAGTGGAATAGTTAGCGGACGGAAGTCCGCAAGACGATGAGCGATCCGCTCCGTAACGAAATCCTTCCCATTCTTCGAATGCGGCCATGGCCCAGTAATGAAGTAACGTAGAAGTTGTGAATTTCCTTGCTTTTTCCTCGTATTCAACGTCCTGTACCACAGATTGAATCTCCTCTTCTGATAACAGTGTTTGAACAATTGTAGCGAACGTGGTAGACTTTTTCATGAGGTCGCCTCTTTCTGAATCGGTTTGGTGGTACAAACGATTCTACTGAAAAGGCGACCTTTTTTCTACCTTTTATTAGCTAATCAACAGGCTTGATGATTAATAAACAATTTCAGCCCCGCTTATGTTGCTACAGAAGTAGGAGCTTTTTGTATTCCTTTAAAAGTTAGTTATATTAAAAGTTTCTATCGAGGCATCGGCTATACTAATCTCCATTTAGAAATTCGAAAAAGATTATTTCTCCTTTACATCAGCTCCCTTTGTTTGCTTCAATAAAGTCAGGATCACATGTCGAGGAGAGAAAACTATGACCCTTAATTTAGATCACTATGTCGGAAAAATAATCCGTGTCCACTATGCTTCACCCAAGGGAGAGCTTCAGCATACCGGCTTTGTACAGTCTTCCAATGAACGAATGGCACTATCATTACGAGTAAATGATGAAGTCCTGACGATCCCTTGCTATCGCATCCAATCCATCGAGATTGTAGACGATCTCCCGAATTACTTAACCCAGGAACAAATAAACGAATTCCTTAAAGATCATACCGAACTGAATGAAGAGCATACTACCTCTCCATCATCATTCCTACAGCCATCCAACAAGAAAATGTAGTTAATTGTTAAAAAATAGTCGTCTTATCTACAAAAACTAAGAGCTGCGGAACAGAGTCAATAACTCGGAGCTGGATGTGGCTCAGTTCGTATTCCTTACCTTCTATATTGATACTATCACTTTCTTTTATGGCAGAAACGAACCCTGATACATTGTCTGTATTGATTTCATAAAACAGGATGTTACGTTCAAGAAATTTTATATCCATTACCTCCGCCTCCTTTACCTTTACTATGTAGGAACAGAGGACAAGCTGGGTATATCATTTATCGTCAAATTACGACATGCAGCCTTAAACAAGAATCTGGACAAGTTTTGCAAAGATATAAACCTCTTGTGAACTAGTGATACCGCTGTACCAGAAATGATAGCTGGTGCTAACTAACATTTGATCCACATCTCCCCACTCAAAATAAAAAAGCAACCAGGTTATAGCTGCTTAAAATGTTTTTATACAGTTGTTTAAATTCGACACACACTAGCAAATTATCAGTTTCATGCTGTGAAAAGTGTCGGACGATTTTTATTTAACAAGGTTCTAATTATTGGTAATGTCATAGACAGCCCCTATGTTTGCCCTGAGTAAATTGCTTCCTTACACATTCCTCAATTAAGTGCCTATATGGGCACTATTTTTTTGCATAAATCACACAGGTTCCAGCAATAAAGTCATGAATAGCTCTTTTATCTTGACGCATGCTTATCATAAAAGCACTGATAATGGCACCGATGCCGAATGGGATGCTAATAATGATTTTATCCAAAATAGCGGCCCCGAATCTCGTTAGGAATCCAGGTCTCTTTTCTGTGTTCTTCCATCTCATGTTACCTCTCCCCCTGCAATCTTCATGCAATTATATTGTAACTATTCAGCCTGTGGATAGTTACAATTTTTCCGATTTACTTTGCATAACTATTTCTTTTTTCACAATTTCACATATTTTTTTGGTATTTATCCCATACTTTTCTATCATTATAAAGGTGCTAGGACAATAGCATCAAGCATAGTAAGACAGCTCTTTTATGATCGATTATTAAATCTCAAAAACGAAGTGAGGATGATTAGACATGAATATTTCAAGCACATCAATTTTATCCAGCACTAGTTTCACCAATATCAACAATGGACAACAATCACAATCAACAGCTACTACTCAACCTGATGAAAAGCAAGAAGGCACTCAAAAAGCTAAAGGAAATCATCAACACCAGCATCATGGTCATCATAGAAATCATGCTAAAAAATCAGATACCCAATCACAATCATATAGTACATATGCAGTAGCACCTAATCAAAGCGTTCAAACAAATGAAACATCTGAGACATCTCCACAGCCATCCATTGATATGTCGGTATAGCTTTACTGTTTTTTGTAACTGTTCAGCCTGTTACGACATTGTTTAATAAACAGCACAAATAGAGGTAATTCTTTACGGAACTACCTCTGCTTTTATTGTAGAAAAAGGAGAAGTAAGTCTACTCCCGTACAGGCCTATTTTTCTGCATATACTACACAAGTACCCGCTATAAAATCATGGATGGATCGTGTATCTTCCCGGAAAGCTATCATAAAGGCGCTTACAATAAAACCAATCCCCAGTGTTAAGAAGTAAACAAGAGCACTGACTATATCACGCATAATCATGTTTCCAATTCCTACATTTTCTCCATTTACCTTTACAATTCGTATTCCTACAATCCTTTTTCCAACTGTGTATCCATTCCATATAACTGGAAGAGCCAAGGAGTATGTCATCTGGCATACGTCAGACAACCAAGTGTCTTTTGTTTGTCCTGTTATTACGTATTCTATAATCAATAATGGAATACCAATAATGATTGCATCCAGAATAAGCGCTCCTATCCTTACCAATAATCCCGCTCGTTTACCTGTGCTGTGCTCCATAACTATCTATCTCCCCCTATTAAAGCCCTTTACTCTATTTTATAGAAGATAATATCATATAATTATAAATTTTTACACAAAAAGGTATTTTTGCGAGGTTACATATGGGCACAACAAGAGAATACAGAAACTGTGATAATTGCTGGTGGGCAAAAGACACGAGATGTAAGGGACTGCTTTTTAATTTTCTTCTCGTTCTACTTCTGCCGTTCCCAGCGCCGCTCCTTTCGCTCCCGGTAAGCTTGAACGCTACCTTCCCAGCCTACGAAACAACATAGAAATGAGCGCAAAACAAGTAAAAGGTCTATCTTCGTTTTGGAACTGTGCATTGAACAAGAAAAACTGCATCAATAAAAATATAGACAAATAAATAAAATACCCACTATAATACAAACGAATTAAATAATAGTTTGTTTTATATGTATTAGGAGGGATATCACGAATCAGTTTACATGCAAGATAGCAGTCATCACTGGAGCAGCAAGCGGGATCGGCCGCGCATTGGCAACACGCTGCGCACAGAAAGGAATGAAGGTCGTACTTGCCGATGTGGAAGAAGCAGCGCTAGCAAAAGGCCGAGCAGGAATTGAAAGCAGCTGGTGCAACCGTCCTCTCCGTCGTGACCGATGTAGCCAAAGAGCGCGACATCCAGGCGCTGGCGCAGAAAACCGATTGCCACATCGTGAACACAGCTTCCCGAGCAGGCCTTGAATCGGGTCCCGGCACCGGTGTCTACCGTGTAAGCAAGCACGCTCTAGTTAGCCTAACGGAGACCCTCTACCACGAATTGAAGATGGTCCGAGCTCGCATCGGAGTCTCCGTCCTCTGTCCTGGATCTGTGCGAACACAAATATGCGATGCTGATCGCAATCGACCTTCCGAGTTTAGCAAGCCTGGCGATATCATGCCGCCCTCACCACAGGAAAGTAAGATCATCGAATTCATCCGGGCGGGTGTCGAGCAAGGAATTTCACCCGAAGAAGTAGCTGAGCTGACCTTCAGCGCCATTGCGAACAACCAGTTTTACATCATGCCTGATCCCGACTATAAGCAAGCCGTGCAACAACGGATGGACGATATTTTGAACCAGCAAAACCCGACATTCGTCATCCCTGATTCCTTGTAAGGGAACTGACGATTCCCTTGTGCCCATTTTTTATTAGCTCATGTTCCGCTTCCTAGGTATTCACATAGGATGTAACTGTTCAAATGTGAAGGGAGATGGAAAGATGAGTTCTCAAGAGTATCAGGTACAAGGTGAAAATTATCAGGTTCCACCAATTTCGCCATATGCAACACAGGATGAAATGTATCGAATGGTAATGCATCCAATGCAAGGAGTTGTTCCAATGCCTAATTTTCCGGTACAAGGAGCGATGGCTCCAATGCCGAATTATCCCGTGATGGGTGAAATGGCTCCGATGCCAAATGCTCCTGTGATGGGCGAAACAATGCCAATGCCGAACGCCCCTGTAATGGGCGAAACAGCATCAATGCCAAATGCCCCTGTGATGAGTGCAATGCATCCTATGTATGGAGGAATGCACCACATGCACCATGTTCATTATGTGTGTAAAGTAAATCCATATCTTTTCAAAACGCTGTGTACACTGATCGGACATAAAGTAGTAATCGAAACCGTCCGTGATAAACACGTTGGAAAGCTCATAGATGTGAAGCCAGATCACATCGTACTTGAGTCTATGCATGCAGTTTTCTTTATTCGGATTCAGGAAATTGTTTCGATTATGCCTATTCCACATTGTCATCATGGTCATCATCACAAGAAGCACCGTGACAGCAGAGAAGTTCAAAATGACTAAATCAAAATTGAAAAAACAAACAAGCCTCCCACTAATTCCGGGAGGCTTTTGACTGTATCCTCTTTTACCGTATGTTCAAGTGTCCGTTTTATTGCACAAATCTCCCGCCTAATTGTTGTTCTGCAAGCTGAATAGTCACGATTGTTAATCTATCCACCTGATGCTTTCTGTCGGACATTCGTCTCTTGCGCTCATTGCTTTGCTCACGAATTCTTTCGGAACTTCAACGAAATCTTTTAGACCTCCCGGCAACTTTACGAATGAATATCCATCATCATCCGATTCATAAACACCTGGACAAGTAGAATAGCATGCCTCACAAGCTATACATGTTTCTTGATCAACGTATGTTTTTGCCATGGTATCATCTCCCCCTTTACATTAATAAAAACCTTCAAGAGTCCAATCAAAGACATTCTGCATTTAACAATTTTAGGATCACTCCAAGATTATACAATTTTAAACAAGGATTTCGAACTACTTTTTCTGAAATTAGCGTAAAATAAAAAACCCCACCGTCCAAATAGCCAGGGCTAGTAACATTACTCTGCTTTTTTAGCATCTACATGTGATTGACCAAGGATATAAGCTACCACTACACCAGCAATAGACATAATGGATTCTTCTGGGATATTTAACCCAAGTCTATTATTGGCAATTACAAGACCAGCTGTTACAATGGCCATCCAGAACTTACGAGATTTAAGTTTCTCCATTATTGGTTTCCCCCTTTCTGCCTGATGCTTTTCTGATCTCATCTGCAAGATCAGATCATTCTTTTTGATCGGCACGTACTGTATCAGCTGCCGTATGGTATTCATCTAACTTTTGTGGAGATTTGTCCGGCTTTGCATTTTCTTCCTGACACATAGCTCCTTTTTATATGGTATGTTCGTTCGTGTTTATCTGCTTGTTCGTTCGCCTTAGTTTTACGTGAAATAGAAAAAGGCGCGATTGCTCACGCCTATGCTAATTAATTGAGATCCACAGTGAATCTGTTTGGTATTTGGTATAAATCTTCCGTTTGTACAAACCTTATTAGTACATCAAATTATGGAGGGATAACAAAATGAATGAACACAACCGTAAAAAAGAAGCAACTAACGCAGCGAATACAGACGATTCATTCGATCTTGTAGTTGATGGGTTTGAACGCATGATGACCCCATCAAAAGAAACCATGAAAAAGATTGAATCTGATCAGGATGATAATATCGATGATGTAACACTTATTTAAATATCACTACTCTTCATCATCCCGCTCAATCGGCACCTGCACGTAGTTACTCGTAAACGCATCAACATAATCATCTATATTTTCAGAAGGCTCCCATGTATACGTCAGAATCGGAGCAGGAGCGAGTTGATCAAAGTAAGATGGCCATACGTATTCCAGCTTTAGCTTTTTGTTTTGCAAGAAAGATTCAGCGGCTTTTTCTTTTGATATAACCCCTTTTGGCACAGGAAGAGAGAGCGTCTCTTTGTACGGAGCAAGCGAAAAACTAATGATTTTTCCCGTTGCTGAATCGACAGTCACCATGTGTAACCGTTCCATGACCGGGATGCCTTCATATCGTTCAAAGAACCAGAAATGGTGATTTTCCTGTTCATTACCTACAAATTTAGGCAACTTCCCCTTATCCACCCAAGCTGGAGGTTGTTCTAGTCCGAATGTAGCATATTGTACATCCAGTTCTTTGGCTGTAGGCCCGGTATACTTTTCAATGAATGCGAGCGCTGTTGCAAACGCCTCTTCCTTGCTGACTGTTGCTGGATGACTATTTTCGCCGCTTATATCAAGGCTTGCAGAGGTAATCCAGCCGCTTGCTTTTTCACCATTTGCGTGAATGCTGATGTCTTTTGCATTAGTCCAGGAATAATTAAGGTATGGATCCCCTTGTCCGTCTCTAGAAAAAGGTGGATCATCATGTTTTTGCAGTTGTATCTGGCTAAAGTCGAAGTTGAACGCTTTACTTACTACTTCTGCTGCTTCCTTTTCTGAATGAGCGACTAGTTTATTTCCTTGCGGATGGATCTGCACGACTTTCCACGGGGCAGAGAAGAAAGAATCTTGTTTAATTTCTTCCCCTGTCATCGTGCTAATGGATTTACCGGTTTGAGCGTCGAAAAATCCGTAATTCAGTAAATCATATCGTAGCGCCAGCTTTGTTTCTTGTTCTTCTTTCAGGGAACTGTAAGATTTTTCAGGCTGTTTTTCTACGTACTGGAGTGCAAGACTATCTTCGGTAATGAGCTGTTTTTTCATATCCTCAGCAGAGCGGATATGTGTAGCAGTTGGAATAGCTACATTTTTTAGATTGGGTGGATTGTACCTAAAACTCACAATATGTCCTACACCATCTACTTCCATACGAAAGAATTCACGGCTAGAAACGGGAATATTGTTGAGCAAAAACGGGAATTCAACTTGACGCTCTGCCCAGGTAGTTGGGTTTTGGTCGCTATCATATATGGTAGATGAACCGCTTCCATTTGAAGTAGGTTCACCAAATTGTTTTCGCCCTTCAGCGCCCAGCCAACTGATAAGGAATTGCTCTGCTTTCTCTTTCGCTAACGTGGTAGACGGTTTTTTCTTGGAGACCCATTCCTTCATTTGAATATCAAACGAACGAAGCTCTCCTGTCTCCATATCGAAAGTCAGATGTCCGCTGGAGCCAATAGAAGCATCTGTAAGTGAGATGGAAAACGTGTTAGTAATCTTATCCGGTGTACTTGTCTCAATACGCAGTTGTTTAAAGGCTGGTTGTAACGTAAAGAGCCTGTCCATCGTTTTTTGAATCATCGGGGGAATCGGAGCTACTTCCGGAACCCCAGCTACCTGTTTAACAGTAGCTGACGTGTGTTCTTGTTCCGCGGCAAGTACCACTCCTGTTGGAAGTAGTGTGGCTGCCAGAAGAAGAGCGGTGAATGAGCGTTTCATTGTATCTCCCCTTTACTATGCAAAAATTACAATATATTACCATGATACAGATAAACAAAACAATTTCAACAGTATTTCCCAAATCATATGGTTTTACATAATAAAAAGCACTCCCTATTGGGAATGCTTTTCCGAAATGGTTTTTACATGTAAAGCATATATTTCTTCCTCTAGAGAAGTAAATTGTTGTTGAATGACAGTTCTAGCATCACGTAACGCCTGATTATAAATAATGGGTGCTGTTTGATTCAATATAAAATCGAGTAGCTGTTCAGCTTCCAGGTTACCTATAGTCTCCTCTCTTTCCTCACTAAAATAAAGTTGGATGTTACTGATGATGTCGTCCTTAAGTTCCCTTGGTATTTTCTTAATAAGCATGACAGAATCCCCAATCTATCGAGAATTTTTAATTTTGCTTACGAGCGTCCTTTTTCGTACAAATAAAAAACATAATCAGTAGAAACACCTGAATGTCCTAACTGCCGCAGCATGTCCGTTACCTGTCCACGATGATATGTTCCGTGATTAACTACGTGTTGTATTAACTCAGAAAGACGAGTTTCTAAACGACCAAAATGAGGATGCTCAATTGAAAATGCTTCATCTAGATTTTGCTTGTGTTCAAAAAAAGCTTTGTAGCGTTCGGATAAAGTGAGGAACGCTGTTTCCATTTCATGTACACTTTTCCCCCTCGTGGTCTCTGACAATTGCTGTAATAGCTCGATACTTGTAGAAAAGCTATCACCAGACATAACACTTAACCACAAAGCATCCATCAGATAGATATGTGTCAATGCTTCCGAAACAGAAGGAAAGACTCCTTGAGCTTCTTTATTGTAAATTTCCTGCTGCAGATTCTTTACATGCTCTAAAATTCTTTTGTTTGCCCAGGTATGGTAATCATATAGTTGTACTGCTTGATTATTCACTAGAACACACCCCTTTTTCTATATTTTACATCATCATCCTTTATTTTTGATTTTAAATTTTCTGTATATGAAAAGACGCCGCTAATTCAGAAAAAACAGGGATCGTATCGATTCTTTCATCACCGACTTCAATTTCAAATCCCATGTTTGATACCTTTTAGCATTACAATCGCACAATTTGCATTTGCATTTATTCTTTTGTGGATTTTAACCTTATTAGGATGCTATCGAGCTTTACACCAAAAACGTTTTTTAGGTATGCGTGCTATAACGTTCTTTTCATTTTTAGTTCCCGGTATATTTCTGGCAAATGGTATAGGTCATCTACTACAATTTATTTTCTTTCAGAGTTATGTCCCGGGTGTTGTTACATCTGTTTTGATTATATATCCGTATTCTTTTTTCACTTTAAAGTACTTGTTACGAAACAATTTGTTGACGCTTAAAAGATTTCTTTTGTTTTTATTTTTAGGATTCTTTTTGCAAGCTCCTTTTGCGTTACTAGCGCTTTTACTTGCAAAGGTCTTACTTTGATTTCTTTCATTCATCCGCCTATCTCCGTTCTAAAAGAAAAAGCCACTCCATCGGAGCGACTCTTTATCCTTGCTTATTGCCAGTATAGAAATTGATATCCTTCTTCCTGATCTGCTTCCTCATTATTCGGTTGATTCTCTTCGCTTAAAATAAAGCTCGATACATCCGTATCCAGTTTATCGTTTCGATACTGATTTTCTCCCGGAGCAAATCGTGTTGCAGGAAGAGAGTCGTGTTCTTTCTTTTTATCCATTAACCCTCACCATCCTTTCTGCAGTTGGTTAACATACATTTTTATTATGTCCTGTACTATTGCGTTAAATCCTTCTAAATCAGGGGTTTGACGCTTTTTGTTGTGTCTTGTTGCGTTAAATTCCGCTACGTTTGTCGCAAATCAAAAAGCGGCCTTTATGGCCGCTATCCTTCTCTATTATAATATTTTGATAATTATAAAAATTAATTTCTTATTTTACATTATTACATAGCTTGCCAATATTCTCTATTTCCACAGAGACGACATCGCCTGACTTCATTGGACAACTGCCAGAAGGTGAACCAGTAGCCAAGACATCACCCGGCTCCAGTGTCATAATCTGTGAGATCCAACTAATAAGGAAAGGAATAGAAAATGACATCTGATTGGTATTACAATCTTGTACGACCTCGCCGTTTAAAGTTGTAACGATTCGTAAATTAGTTGGATCTACACCTGTCACAATCCATGGACCCAAAGGACCAAACGTGTCAAAACCTTTGCCGCGTGTATACTGAGGATCCGTATGTGTAAGGTCTCTTGCAGTCACATCATTAAATACAGTACAGCCCAAAACATAATCTAATGCCTCTTCTTCTTTTATGTTTTTGCCGCGTTTCCCAATAACAAGCGCCAATTCGCCCTCCATTTCCACCTGATTGGTTAAATCATTTGGCGGAAGAATGATTTCCCCCTGATCTGGAATCAAGGCAGATATCGGTTTTAAAAATAAAAGCGGTTGTTTGAGATTGGCCTGTCCCCCAACTTCTTTTACGTGTTCCGCATATGTCCAACCGAAATTAACCACTTTTGAGGGAACTACAGGCTCCAAAATTTTCACATCGCTATATTTAACTCTTACACCGTCATATTTTAGTTGATTATTTGCAATTTCAGTAAAATTACTGGATAATTGTAAAATCTCATCATCCTCAACAATTCCGTAGTATACTTTACTGTCATGATTCTGATAGCGAACTATCGTTTGTGTTTTTCGTATTACTTGCATTACCACAACAACTCAACTCCATCCAAACAGATTAGATATTCGTTTCTTCTCTAATGAATTACAAATTCGCAATATGTCAAATGCGGATCTGTATTTGAACTATCTTAATCTATTAGGAAATTTTCATCAAGTGCTAAGTTTGCTCTCGTACATTGGGCTTCGTCAAAATCATTCTCCAAGTTTAGATCAGCGGACTCCGCCATTACCGGAATTTTTCTACATACTCATGCAGAAAAGCGTCTAGTGTGCGTGGCTCTCTACCGAGCAAGCTCTTTACAGTGTCCGTAGGTCTTTCCGGCACCACCGTAGACATGGCTTGAATTTCCACAACATGGTTCGCAAGCCAAGAAGGCATGTGCTCGTACTCGATTAGATTACGAAGTAGTACTTCGCGGTCCATGTCTATGTAGCGTATCGGTCGATTGAGCAGGGCGGATAATTTACTCGCGATCTGGGGATAACTGAAAATCTCCGAACCGGTAAGCGTATATATTTGTCCTGATACTTCTCGGTTGGTCAGGACCTCTGCGGCAACATCCGCAATATCTCGACAGTCAATAAAGTTACATCGCGAATCACCCATGGAGCCGAAAAAAGCATCTTGCGTTGCGATCGTTGGGGCAAAACGCAGTAAGTTTTGCATGAACGCATACGGACGCAACACCGTGTGGGTGAGACCAGATTCGCATAGAGCTTTCTCAATTTTGCCATGCCAACCCGCCACTGCCACTGGAGAGCTTTTCTCGAAGGCAGGACTGGATATCTTTACGATGTGCTCGATTCCAGCTTCGGCGGCAATGCGAATGATCGAGGTCTCCAATTCGATCTGTCTTGGACTGTTGGACATTGTAAGGAAAAGCTGGGTAGCTCCTGTAAACGCACGGCGCAACGATTCAGGATCGGAAGCATCAGCCGCTGCGACCTCGATAGTCGACTGACCTAAATCCCCGATCTGACTCCGTAATTTCTCAGGCTCTCTACTTAGCGCCCGCGCAGGTACGCCAAGATCAATCAAACGTTTCAAAAGTGCACTGCCGATTATACTTGTTGCTCCAATTATAACAATCATCTTCTATCTCCTCCGTTAACCGAAAAATTTTTAGTGATGGTAAGGCGCCATCGCCATGTTACTGTCGTGCTTGCGATCGTTGCAGATAGTGGGAAATCGGTCCAAACACGACCGAACCAGACTAAGTGATCGCTCGGATTAAAAATTTCTAGTAAACCAGATGTCACCCATGCCGCGAATAGACCAAGCAGGGCCCCTGTCAGCGGTGACCAATCCCCCTATACTTGCCATAATGGCAGGAGCAGCATATGCCATTACAACTTCACGCCACAGCACAAAATTCTTTGCATCAGAACCCGTAGCTTTGGCATCACAAATACCTTCTGTATTATTCTGATAGTTCATCTTGTTTATTTCGTTACTCCTTTCTTCTTTATAAATAGTTTAGTAGTTGCTTTCACCGCCATATGATTAGGTCCCTAATTATATGGCAGTGAAAATGGGCTAGTTTCACTAGCCCGTTCTACTCTTTCCTGGTGCATTACTTTGATTCGCCTGATTCATCCGTAAGTGCTGAGATACCTTGTGTAACTCTGCCTAGCAGGTCGAGAAATACGCTACGCTCTTCGATACTGAGTAAGCCCACCATTGCTTCTAGACGAGCAAAATGCTCAGGAGCCATTTCGCAGAGCTTCTTTCTCCCTTCCTTCGTCAAAATAACCGATTTCTGACGGCCATCTTCTGAACTGGTTCGACGGGATACTAGACCATCTCGCTCAAGAGTGTCGATAAGACCTGTCACTGTAGCACGTGTAACACCTAGATGTTCGGCTAATTGCGAGGGCAGCTCCTCTCCTTCGTTGTCTTCAAGGTCTGCCAGTAAACGATATCGCCCTGTCGATAAGCCGAATCTGGAGAAATGAATCTCCGCAGCATGTCCAAGCTTGGCTCCCGCTGCCATTAGCCTAGACGCGACGAGTATAGCCTGTGCATCTACATCTAGGTTATAGCGTTCAATCTGACGCTTAGATTGTATAAGTGAGGGAGTAGCGTCAATGTCATTTGTTCCTTTATTATCGTTGGTCATGTATATAGTATGGATCCTAACTAATTTTGCGTCAACATATTTTTTAACACACCTTCAATTTTAAGGTTTCGTTCTCACCAATGTAATAAAGTCAATAGTAACTGGTTCAACACCCTCCGCTCGAAGTCTTGAGTTAATCTGTCCTCGATGATACTGACCATGCAAGGCTACATGAGTTAAAATATCCCGTACAGAATTCGTAAATTCTTTTCCTTTACTATTTGTGTAGGATATTATTTTGTCTAAGTCAGTATTCGCTACATTAGTAAGAAACGCTGTAAAACTCTCTTCATTTTGTTTAACAAGTTCTGCACAAACTTCTATATCGATCTCCGACCAGATGGGAAGTTGTGAGCTGTCCGATCCTTGTAATCTAGTGATCCATACTTTTTCTGCAAGAAGAATGTGGGAAAAGTACTGCCTCCCTCGCTGATTTTCATCTTCAATACTTTGCAAGGTTTCAAGAATACGTCGGTTAGCCCAATTTAGGTGCTCATACATCTTTTGAATCGTTTTCAACGAGAATCCCCCTTCGTTTATTTCATCATAGCAAAGTAATTCTTTCTTCTATGATGCAGTCTATCATGATAATTTTATAACTATACACATTACCGTATAACAATTTAAGGTGGGCCGCATGATGAATATAGAATATTTAGATAATTTTTTAGAAGCTGTTACTACTAAAAGCATTTCTAAAGCCAGTGAAAAACTAAATCTAACACATACTGCTCTAAGCAAGCAAATACGGAGAGTAGAAGACTATTTTGGTGTGGACCTGGTTTCGCGATCGCCTTTCGGTATAGAATTAACCGAAGCTGGATCGGTGTTATTTAGACGAATACAGCCGCTTCTTGCCGAGTTAAAAGCCATTGAGCTAGAATTACAAAAATATGCAGAAAAGAAAGTAATCTCTTTAGGTACGATTCCAAGCCTAGCTGCTTATTATTTGCCCGAAAAAATTGTATCCTTAAAGGAAAAAGGGATCGAAATAGAAATCACTGTGCGAAATACATCTGAAGAAATAGTAAACTTGTTACAATCAAAGATTATTGACACAGCAGTAATTGAACGTTTGCCTACCCATAAATCTTTTTGGACTCATGATCTTTTTGATGACCCTTTTTATGTTATTTTCCCTAAAAACCACCCTTATGTCACTAAAGATTCAGTTGCATTGCCTGAGCTGGTTAATGAACCTTTTGTTGTATATCCTGCAAATTGTACGATCAGAAAAACGATTACAAACAACTTAGCAAAACATCATATCACACCCAAAATCGGGGTAGAAGTAGACTTTGGTGAGTTTATTCCCGGTTACGTTGCAGCAGGTGCAGGGATCGCCATTCTTCCTAAACTTGCTGCTGAGCATTTGGGACATGATACGCTAAAAACGATTTCGATTACAGATGTAAATGCTAAGCGAATCATTACACTACTATCTGCTTCGGAAAAAACCGGGAGGCTACTTCTACAAAGCTTCAAATAAATTCTTCTATACATCTCATTCATTTGTTTTTTCGTTTCCAAACAATCGAAATGAAACATACGGATAATGTCCATAGCGTATCGCCATCTCTCGTTCAAATAACGTCATTCGCTCAATCGTTCGGTTATTTTTCAACACTCCTCCATCAAAAACCCGAAACGGTAGCGGCTCCAATAATGTAATAACTGTTTGCCGCGACTCTTCGTGATCAGATGTCACATATACATCGCTTTCTAAACCATTGTGAAGCGGATTATCGAAAATTTTGAAAAAGGTATTTTTGAATGCGCCCACTACTTTTGTGTCTGGGATTACTTTTTGCAGTTCTTCCGCAGCAGAGGTGCCCCATTCTGTAGTAAAATCACTGAAATCTTCTGTAAACGGGTTTACGATATCTACCAAAATTTTATTGGCCAGCTTTTTCTTGTTTTCTTCTGCAAAGGGTAAAAGGTCTCTAAACCAGAGAGAGTGGATAATAATATCAGCCTCTAAAGCTTCCTCATAGGTAGCAGATTGAACACCTTCACACTTTAGTTCATTTATTAAATGGTTTACTTTTACTGGTGTCCGGGAACCCCAGATGATTCCCTTAATGTGTGGCGACAAAACTTTAATTAACCCTTGCCCCATCCGGCCTGTTCCTAGCAAACTTACCTTCATTTTTATACCCCCCTTTTCGACATGGTTAAATTGTAACAAGTATTTTAGCCATGTGGAATTTCCTCTATTATTTATGGTTGAAACAAAAAGTTTCATCCTAACTGTAAGCTAGAACTGTATCTATTTCCCGATATATCAGAGACCGCCCCACTTCCCAGCCACAAGCTAGTACACGGTATCAAAACGAAAATTTCAACTGCTCATACACCTGTGCCGTTAAGTTGCTGAGTCGAATCCCAAACAAGCGAATCGGACGATCCGAAAAATGCAACTCATATGTATGCATGGCTATTCGGTAAATATCATCCGCACGATCTGTTGGCACTTCCAGTGTGATGCTGCGAGAAACAGCCTGGCGATAATCGAACTTCACCTCTACCGAGACCGTCGCGGCTCGTTTATGTTGGCGCTGCACTTTCTCGGCCAGCTTGTGGCTAAACTCACGAGCCGTTTGCTCAATCAACGACCGCTCCATCGTATCGACCGCAAACGTACGAGAAGAGCCGATGCTTTTCTCCCCCTTCTTCCGCTCTGGATTAACCGGGGACACATACGCTCCCCATGCTGCCTTATACAAATACTCACCCTTTTTCCCGAACCATTGCTGTAAGTCTTCTAATGGGCGAGCCGCCAATTGTCCGATGGTATGAATTCCTTTCTGTTTCAACTTCTCGGCTGTGCTTTTGCCGCAGCCATGCAGCCGGTTTACGGGTTGTGGCCAGAAGTACGCTTGAAACTGACGCTGCCCCATCTCCACAAATCCGCGTGGTTTTTTCACATCCGCACACATTTTCGCAATCAACTTATTCGGTCCAGCTCCGATACTACACGGGATTCGCAGCTCAGATTCCAGCTTGCGCTGAATATAGGAGGCGACCTCTTTAGGAGAATGACCACGCTTGATGATTTCTGTAATATCCAGATATGCTTCATCAACGGAAGCTACCTCACAAGGTGCGATACGAGAGAGAAAACGCATGATGACCTCAGAGTACTGACGATAGAGAGTATGCTCAGGCTGTACAAATATCGCCTTCGGACAGCATTTCCACGCGTCACGGTAGCGCATCGTTGTGTATACTCCGTATGCCTTTGCCTCGTAACTGGCAGCCACCACAATCCCCTTTCGTTTCTCAGGGTTCCCTGCGACCACCACCGGTTTGCCTCGCAGCTCTGGTTGCATGCTTTGGTGCACAGAAGCAAAGAAAGAATTCATATCACATAACAAAATCATCGCATTCACCCGCTTTCGTGATCCCTTCCTCTTATCCTCATTATAAGAACGTATATTCCTATCCGCAATCTTTTCTCTTCTTTTCCTCTCTCTTAGATACAGAACTGACGAAAAATAAAGTAAGCCTCTTATTATGAGGAGATAGTATACATATTTTCGATTGGCAAATTCATGAATTAGGTTAGCTGATTAAACATCATATTCCTTCTCTAAACATACTTTGTAAGTATAAGCATCATGAGAAGGACGTGCTCAATGTGAAGATTAGCGTAAATGGAATATATTCTAATGGAGCATTCGGTAAGTTTAGGGTTGAACGCAAGATTTTATATATAAGTGATGGAGAGCAGGATAAAGAGGCGTTAATATACATGGTAATTAGAGGGGAGGAAAGAGGTTTATGCTTTAAAACAACTATAAATAATTTTTCTAATTGTGCTAAAGAGAAGATTCATACCCAGGAAATAATCTAATTTTTGCATGCTATCGTACCCCTTTTTTTCAATGTGACTGCTTGTGTATTTCCGTCCCACACAGTCTCTTCCGGAAATAGAAAAAGACGCGATTACTCGCGCCTTAAGCTCCTTATTTTTTGTTCAAGTTATCTTCTTCTCTCCTGATTCTAGAGGGCAACACCCTTTTGTTCTTAACCTTTCATTCGTCACGATGTCCATGTGGGTAGTACGGATATGGTGGATATGGATAAGGGTATGGTGGATACGGGTAATAATAAGGTGGGTAATAATAAGGTGGATAGTAAGGATAAGGTGGGTAATAATAAGGTGGATAGTAAGGATAAGGTCGAGGACGTGGGTAATAGTAATACGGGCGCTCATCTACTTGTTGTTCTACATTAACAGGTAAATATTCTTGCATGTATTATTCCCTCCTGTTGTTTTTCATTGGGATAATCATCTACATTACCTGATATATGCCTATAGATAAAAAATGGTGTGGGCTCTGTGAATTATATGCTTCAATCAAAATGAAAAAATAAACAAGCCTTCCGCTAACTCCGGAAGGCTTTTGACTGTATATAATGCGCCGTACATCTCTAAATCAAGGAAGAAACTTCATACTTTCCTTGTTTATATTCTTTTATCCAACGGTAGATCATCCGACTGTTCAGTCTATTTTCTCTAGCCACTTTATTTAGGTCTTGTATTTCTAAAGCTCGCTGAATCACCTTGTACTTAAAAGATAGTGAATATGATCTTCTCATCTTTTTTCTCCTTTCGGTAACCCGGCCATCATAGTTTGTTAAACGTTAGACCCGTGGTTTTGCGTCCTCACTTTTCAATGAGTTTGCCATTATCGAGGCAGTGTAAGAAACTGATAATAACTATAACAAATTTAGAGGTTTTCACCAACCCTTTTTATTTTTTCGTTCATTTGACGAAAAAATTATCATCCATATGGATAGAATGATGAAGATACCTCCAGCTTGGAGTAAAGCAGTGAGATTTCGTATTAATTAATCAAAAGTTAAAATGGAGTTCATATTTTTTTAATTGGCACGCAATATAAGTCCTTTATTATTTGTTTTGTAGCATCAGGACTTAGAATGCCAATGTATTAAGAGAGGTAATTTCACGATGATAACACTGGATCGATATATAGAAAAACTGTTGCAACTGGGTATTTTCAAGATTAACGATCATCAACTGTATGAATGCTCAGAGAAAGAAGTAAAGCAGGCTCTGTTTCGAGCTTTATTAAGAAATAAAAAAGTACAAGTACAATAAAAAAATCCGCGCCCGCCTACATCTTGCATCGCATCCAAGTCAGGCAAGTAAAGTACACTGTGAATCATTGCAGATAGTCGCCACTCAACTTTTGTTCAGCCATTTGAACAAACCTTTTGGTAATAGTAGAGACTCGTCTCCTTATTTATTTTTTATAAAAGATATGTAAATAATAATTTGATTACGTAAAACTTAGGTCAATAGTATTAAATAACCTATTCTTTGGATGCTATAATCTAAAACATATAAATATTAATTCGCTTTTCTGGAGGAATGGTTCTGTGAGGTTTACTAGTATTAAAATGCGTACAATGTTCTCGATATTGCCCCTTACCATTGTTACACTACTTACCATTGTATTTATTTCCTATTCTTATTCACGATCACTGATCGAGCAAGAAATCAATCAAAAAATGAAAAATCAGATGGAGAGTATCAGTAATGAATTACAAATCAGAATCACGGCTCATAGTACGTTAACCAAAGGAGTTGCTCGTGCTATTGAAACAGCCCCTACTTCATTAACACCTACCCAATATACTTCGCTATTAAAAAATAGCTTATCCCTAAGTTCTGACACTTTTGGTACCGGCGTTTACTTTGAGCCGAATAAATACCGTCCGAATCTAAAATATTTCTCATATTATGCATATCGTACTGGTGACAATGTAACATTTACAGATAAATATAGTGATCCAAAATATGACTATCCAAATCAAGATTGGTACATCAGAGGCAAAACCTCTACTCAACCTATTACATACTCACCTCCATACCTGGATAATTCCACTAATGTTACGATGGTAACGGCTACTGCCCCATTTTATGATCAAAATAAAAATTTGCTTGGTGTAGCAACAGGTGATATCGATATTACAGAACTGCAGAAAATAATACGTAATACAAAAGTCGGGAATACTGGCTGGGCGTTTTTAGTCGATAATACTGGAACTTATATAACCAATCCTGATGAACAAAAGGTAATGAAAACAAAACTTGCTCAAGATCCAAACAAGTCATTGGCTTCGCTTTCCAAGCAAATGGCCAGCGAAAAAAATGGGCACTCTGTTTTTGAAGATGCGAACGGGAAAAATCAGATTTTTTTTACTCGTATACCGCAAACAGACTGGGTACTCGCACTTGTGATGCCTGAGCATGAATTATTTTCACCACTGCAATCTTTGATGAAAATTCTTACTACAGTTAGTGCAATTGCGATTCTGATCATCATTGGTGTAATTCTGTTATATAGTCGCTACATTACTTCTAACATCACACGCATTAATAACATATCAAAAGTAATGTCTACTGGAGATTTTACGCAAACGATCGAAACAGACTCTGTTGATGAATTTGGACAAATGGCAGATAACTTCAACGACATGACCATGAAGGTTCGTGATATGATGCTCCAAGTAGCCAATAATTCACACCATGTCGCAGCCACTTCTGAGCAATTAACAGCTAGTGCTGAGCAAACGAGCAAAGCAACCGAACAAATTTCAGAAGCAATTCAACAGGTTGCCACTGGTTCAGATACCCAATCAGGCATTGTGACCACTACTCACGCCATCGTAACACGTGTATCCGATGGTATACACCAAATTACGAATCGCGTCCATGAAGTTAGCGAAGCATCTCAACATGCTGCACAGACATCTGCTAGTGGCATTCAAGTCGTAGAAACTGCTCGTGGACATATGAATCTGATAAACGAAAAAGTCCAGCGTTCTGACGATATTATCCATACACTCGGTCAAAAATCTGAAGAAATCGGAAAGATTGTATCGCTTATCACTTCAATTGCTGGACAGACGAATTTACTAGCGTTAAACGCCGCCATCGAAGCTGCCCGCGCTGGAGAACACGGGCGCGGATTCGCTGTTGTTGCTGACGAAGTTCGTAAACTAGCTGAACAATCTGCTCATGCAGCTGATGATATTAGTTATTTAATTACTCATATTCAATCCGAGACAGATAAAGCTGTTCAAGCTATGCAAGAAGGGAGTTCAGCTGTTAGTGAAGGAATGGTCATGGTCGATAATGCTTCTGTAGCCTTTAAAGAAATTCGTATCGCTGTGCAAGATGTATCCGGTCAAATCGGAAAGGTAACGGAAGTTGTTACCCATATTCAAACTGGTACACAACAAATGATACAATCCATGAATCAACTGACTGACATTTCCGAATCTGCTGCTGAAAATACTCAACAGGTTGCTGCCGCTGTTGAAGAACAAACTGCTTCTATGGAGGAGGTTGCATCTGCCTCTATTATGCTATCTAAAATGGCTGAGGAGTTAAATGAGGTTATCACTCGTTTTAAGATATAACTTATACTCTGAAGCACTACTATCGAATGTGTGTACTAAGTTGCATAAACAAATAAGTATAAATAAGTTAGGTAACAGGATATTTGTTTTACGTAGGAGGCAAAGAAGCGTCTTATAAATTACGATACATATCTTCTGTTTTAAGCCAACAAAAAGAGCACAACATTATGCTGCGCTCACCTAAATGTTAATTTTATGTAGTAACCATGTCGTTTACATGAAAAATCTGGTCAAGCCATTTATCTATTCTACTTACCGTATTAGAATGTAGACATGTGTATCACCACCACTTTCCACAGGCATCCTTTATGGGTGTCTTTTTCTTTTTTCGGAAGTGATTTTAGTGAATCGCCTGATTTACTTAGGCATCAGGGAAGCCTCTTCGATCTCCATTTCCAATGTCCAATTTCTCTTGGCATATCTGGCAAGTATCCCTTCTGCACTCCCTCTTATTAAATTACAATAACCGCATCTATTTTCCTATATTTTCATTTATAATTTATGGTAATTAAGTATACTAGAAGTAAAAAATCAATTAGGAGAAAAGCATGAAGAATCTCTCTTTTTTTGCAGGAGCATTATTAATTTCTCTCTCAATTATAGGCGGCAGCTACATCATCAGAACTTCCCCAGTACCGCAACCGCAACCTGCTATACAACCAACCTCTCTACCGAATGCCGATACAAAAGCTGTTCTCACTCTACCGGAAGCCGCCGCGTTCCTTAATCTTCAGGAAGATCAGCTGCGAATCATGGTAGAAACAGAAGAGAAGTGGATAAAAGAATCAAAGGACGCCTTCCCCGACATAATTCCCTTCTTCAAAATCAGAGAGGAATTTTTCTTTAGCAGAACCGCCCTAGAAAAATGGGCCGAACAATCGGCTAACGAACATCGGAGGTATAATAGGGATGAAGACGTAGTAAAGTAATGACGGTAAAATAGAAAAATAAAGAGAACAGGAATGATATCGGTGAATATGAAAAGAATACGTTTGGCCATCAAATTGCTGGGGCTTTGCTTCTTCCTCAGCTACCTTCTTTTTAACCCAACAGCTTCTAATTATAAGGAATATGTCCCTTTTGGCTTACTTGGATTAGCAATCATTACTATAAGCGACTTAATCCCATACAAGAAGTGAAAGTCTCTCTCGTCTATCCCAACTATTATGACCGAACAAGCCCTTTTTCCTTCTTCATACTCACCTTGAACTTGCAGCATGGATAACCCGAGCATCCCAGGAACGCCCCATACTGCCCCATGCGCTCGACTAACGGACTGTTACAGCTCGGGCATATCCCATTCTCCACTTGCTCTGTACGCCTCTGAATATCGGTGACATGCTGCTCCCGCACTTTCTCATCTGTGATATTCGCCTTCCGCAACACATCGACCATCTTGTTGGCCTGCTTAACCAACATCTTTTGCTCGGTATGCTTATGGATCGCCGTCAAAAGCTCATTCTCGCGTACCACGATAGCCTTTGTTACTTCCACTTCTACGCCCTTTGTGCCAACAAATACAACTCATGCCGCTGTCCATTCTTCAAAAACTGAATCCAACTCTTTGCATCTTCGCAGCCTTTGACATAGCTGTTGTACGCTTTCATTTCCAAGACAAAGATGCCGTATGGAGATAAGAAGTTTAGTTTAATTTGTGAGAATTATTTATCTGTGTATTGCTAAAAGTGGAGATCAATCAAGTAAAGGTTCCTAGCATCTCAACCCGCTTATATGTATCCGATATGGATCAAGCCCTCTCTTTTTATGATGGCTGTTCTCCATACTAAACCAATACATCGCTTTAGTTATGTCGACATTGAACTGACTGCTATCGGCTCGTTACTTATTCTAGCCGGTTCTCCAGAAGCGTTGGCCCCTTTTCGTCAAACTACCGCTACTTTTGTTATGGATTCGATCACAGAATTCAAAGAGCATCTGATTGAACAAGTGGCACAATCATTTGAGATATTCAAACCGTACCAACTGGAAAAAACATGACTGTTCGATACCCGGATGGAACGGTTGTAGAATACGTAGAGTTTAAAACACAATAAATCGGAATAAATAAAATTACCCATTACTATAGTATTAGGAGAAAATGGAATAATGGAAGGAGAAAAGGACAAGAGATTAGCGTCTATGCACCCGACAGTGGCTATATGCGCGGAGAAACGTATATAGGTAGCTGAAGCCCCAGGGTGGAAAGCTGATCAAGCAGGCGGTCATAGTGCCATTTACGATTCCATACTAAATTATACAGGCGGCATGATATTGTACCGCAATTAGGGGGACTAGGAATGAAGAAGAACATGCTATCCGTTCTGACGCTTGCCTTACTAGGTGGACTGATCCCAGTGCAGGCTAAAGGGTTAGAAGTATATCAAGCTCAGAACATCGACATTGTTCAAGCGCAAGACATCGAGATCGTTCACGCGGAGGATGTGAAGCCGGTTATCCCGCCAAAAAATAAACCGAGCACAGTACCCTCTAAGTCCAATTCGGTTGACTACGCTTTCCGGACATTTATTCTGTGGGTACCTGGCACATCGTATTCTTTTGATAATTATGCGGCAGGTACACGCACGCTGTATACATCAACCGGCACACTTCCAAAAAGCGCGCTCACTGTCAATAAGGATGGCACGTATGTGTGGAACAGTGCCTGGGATGGAAAAATCATCAAAGGAAAATGGAAGAAAAATAATGATGGAACGATTAACCTGCTGAAAGGGCAGGAAGGAAAGACATGGACGCTGAGCAAAGGAGACGGAAAGTACGAGGATATTTTCCTGATGGATGGATCGATATGGTATAGCGGTAAAACAGTCACATTGAAAAAAGGAAAAGTACCGAAAAAATAATCGAGATCTATGAAAAACTATCTCTTCCTATTTAAGGGCAGCAAGGCTAATAAATTTATGTTTCTTCTGTTTATAGAAATTAGAAAGAAGCCTCCCACTATCCGGGAGGCTTTTACTATATATCACTCTATATATGCTACGTTATTCGCCCAATCCATCTCATTCATTTGAGCATAGACTGTTGAGGATCATTTTTAAAAGGAGTGAAGTTGAATGGTATTTATGCCACCGCCGGGACCGCCGCCAGGGACACAAGCACAACAGCCAACATCTCCACCACCACCATTTATTCCCCAACAAGCTGCTACCTTTGCTGTTGACCCAGGAGCTATTGCACGTTGCTTGTTTCGTAATACGTATGTTTGGCTCGCGAATGGGGATGAGTTCTGGTTTTTCCCCATTTTTGTAGGCCCTAGATCGGTTGCAGGTTTTAGATGGAGCGGTAGGTTCTGGAGATATACTGGATTTGATTTAAGATTAATTATTTCATTCACGTGTTTTTAAAACTCAAAAGCAATAACGAAAAAAGACTGATCCAAGACGTCTGAACTGTAGCCCGAATAATGGACACTTCAAAAAAAGTCCCTTATTCGGGTTCTTTATATGAGGAAATGACGGGAATATCGGTATATTAGATTTTGTGACTCACCAACGTACAACAGTTCTCCAAATGGTGATATTTCCACGATTTCTTTAACAAGTGTTACTTCGTGTCCTGAATCATACACTCTCTTTTTAACAGCGAATACATCTCTAGGTTAATAAAGTTGCCTTTTACAAACTGGTAATCCCTCAGCAAACCTTCCTTTTGGAACCCGATTTTCTTCAGCAGCTTGATCGATGCTATATTCTCCGGCTCCACCAGGGCTTCCACACGGTTTAACTTCATCTGCGTAAAACCATAGTCCAACATAACTTCCAAAGCTTCTGCTGCGATTCCTTGACCCCAGTATTCTTTTCCAAGGTCATATCCGATTTCTCCCCGGCATCTTTCGTCTTTGACCCAGTTGTTGTAGCCACAGCTACCAACAAGCTCATTTGTTTCTTTCAACACGATCCCCCATCGTATCGCTTCTTTGTAACTAGCTAAATTGTTTAAGAGATCAATCATTTCTGTAGCCTGGCTCACATCCTGAAAAGCCGGGATATTCATATATTTTGTAACTTTCTCATCCGACCAAAAACGAAAAAGTGTAGGCGCATCATCCATACTCATTTTTCGTAGAAGTAATCGCTTTGTTTCTAATTGAGGGAATTCTTGAGATGTATGTGACATATAAAAATAAGTTCCTTTCCTTGTAAAAATGATTTTGAAGGGATAGCAGATGATATATCCATCCGTCTGCAATGTTTACTCATATATCACGAATGGACTTCTTCTCCCTCCTGCTTCAGATTAGTTTTAAATCTACAATTTAGAAATGAGAATGTAAACGGCCTATCTCATATCAAGCCAGTAAAATACAAATAAATCCTGACATACTACCCTATAAGGGAATATGTCAGGATTTTTATATGTGAAACTATCTATTCTATTATTTTCACAGGTGCATCTGAAATACGATGTACATTTCCATCTGCATCAAGATATTGATAATTTGCTACCCCTAATTTCCAATCTCCTTCTAAAACAATTCTGAACGTTAAAGTAGGAGAATCTGAACTATTGTTTACATCAGGAAGAATACTTTCTCGCGTCCCGTTACCCACCACCAAAATATGCGTATTATTTGGCATAACGGTCATATACGTAAAGTTCCCTTGTACATGATACGTATAGTCAATCGGTGGATTTACTGCTTGGGTAATGTGTCCAAGCCCACTCACCAATTCTTTTGGGGTACTTACGGCCAAATCGAGCTGAAATGAAGGCGCGCCTGGTTTATCACCTCCGATTTGATAACGGGCAAGAAACAATCCTACTTGTACATTTGCACTCATTACTTTCCCCTTCTTTCTCCGATTAATTATAAAATCACAAAAAAAAGAAACATGCAGTAATATACGTATGCATGACTAATGGTGCATTATTCCACCAAAAAATACCCAATAAAAATAACGTAGCCCTGTGTTCTCGATTCACGGAGAGCACAGGGCTACGTTTGTATTTCCTCGCTATTCAACTTTTCACGTTCTCCCTTCTTGCTTTAGTTTATATACCTGTACACCCCTAACGATCTTAGGAAGTGTCACACCTTCCTTCTTTCGTTATTCGACTGCTGTGTACATCGCCTTTCCCTATTTACCTGGAGCAAGCATCCATTGAATTTTACCCTCTGCAATCATCGTCATCACATCCATTCAGGTGTAGTGGGTTGAGTAGAAGATTGTCCACCTGTTGTTGGTGTAAAACAAGTATATCAAATATTCTAAATAATTAAAATAGTAAAACGAATCGTTTATCTCCTTATATCTCCACATAGCATCTTATTAATCCGTTTATCATCCATTTTCTCTCTTTTTATTTATTTTTACGCTCGCAAAATTGTTTAATCCTTATAATTAGAGCCCTACTACATGCCTATTAAAGGATGCCTCTGACCGCTTCGAAGCCTCCATGAATCAAGCCCGGCATTCGATTTAGCATACTAAAGGTGGTCAAGACGCTATATCCTCTTATTTTAGTTCCACAAAAAAAGCGTAAAACTCCAGTATTATCAAGGGTTTTACGCTTTTCATCTATTTGCATATGCACAAAGCGAGTTACATGACCCGCTTAAACATCTTCTCTATATCATACGTCGAAAAGTGAATGATAATCGGCCGTCCGTGCGGGCATGTGAACGGGCTTGTCGTCCGGCGCAGCCGCTCAATAAGCGCCTCTAGCTCCGCGTGATTCAAGTGACGATTCGCTTTAATCGCTGCCTTGCATGACATCGTAATCGCCGCTGCTTCCCGCAACTTTACCACATCAATCCCTTTGCGGCCCGGTTTCACAACCATCTCCACCATTTCATGAATGATTGCCTCTTCTTCCCCTTTTGGCAACCAGCGCGGGTGCGAGCGTACAAGGAAACTGTTCAGTCCGAATGGTTCAAGATGCACACCGATCCGCTCAAACCAGTCGCGATGTGCTTCAACCGCGCCCGCTTCCGCCGTTGTCAGCTCCAGTGTAATCGGAATCAGCAAATCCTGACTCTCCACCGCTTCTTCATGCAACTTGTTGAGGAAATACTCATAAAAGATCCGTTCCTGGGCAGCGTGCTGATCAATCATGTACATTCCGTCCGCATTCTGCGCAATAATGTAGGTGCCATGCACCTGCCCCACTGGATACATGTCCGGTACCCGTTCTCCTGTGCTTGGGGACTCTTCTACCTGATCCTCATTAGATTGCGCTTCATCCGGCTCATATTCTGCTTCTGCCATCTCATCCATTTCTTCGTCTGACGGCTCATCTATCGCAAGCGGTACCCCTGGCTCTGCTATGGAATCCGGCGAAGGGTTATCTATAGATATAGATCCCTGCACGGAATTTTCCACTGGCACGACAGGCTCAGTCGCAAACAACGACTGTTCGTACTCCTGTGCTGCTGAGTAGGAACTATACAAGTTGCCTGTACGACTTGCCTGCTCTGTTGCCACCTGACGATCCTCCGGAGAAGAAGTCTGACGCGGTTTGGCCGAAGTGGTCAATTCTGATGTTTCCGCCTGCTCCGGCACGAACAATGACCAATCCATCGAGGCCTGGAAGGATGGTGGCTTCGGAGTACGAGGTCCTTCACTTGAGCGGGTGCGGCCTGGCTCGGGAATAAGTCGTTCGTTACTCCATGCACGGCGTACTTCTTCCTCTACAAAGCTATACAGCTCCTGTTCCTTACTAAACCGCACTTCAAGCTTCGCCGGATGGACGTTCACATCAACAAGCGACGGCTCCATCTCAATCGCAAGTACGGCAATCGGACTGCGGTTAATCGGCAACAGTGTATGATAGCCACGCAAAATAGCGTTGTTGACTCCATGATTGCGCACATAGCGCCCGTTGATAATCGTCGACATGTACGAACGTCCGGCCCTTGTAATCTCAGGTCGGGCAAGATAGCCAGACAGCTTGTAATCGAGGGATTCTGCTTCAATCGGAATCATACTGCGGGCGATATTCATGCCGTACACGGCTGCGATGGCGTGCAGCAGCTTTCCATCCCCTGGTGTTTTTAAAAGCTGCTTGTCGTTGTGCGTCAGCACAAAGGATATGCCCGGATGCGATAGCGCCTGCCGGTTCATCACATCCGATACGTGACCGACTTCTGTATGAATGGTTTTCATATATTTGAGCCGAGCGGGCGTATTATAGAATAAATCCGTCACATGCACTTCTGTGCCACGCGGATGCGCGACAGGCTCCACGACTTCCTCGACTCCTCCAGCGATACGGATGCGTGTGCCACCTGTAGAGCCTGCTTGTGTACTTTTGATTTCCGTACGGGAGACAGCCGCGATGCTTGGCAGCGCCTCCCCACGAAAACCAAGGGTTCGGATATGCGACAGGTCACGCTCACGGATAAGCTTGCTTGTCGCATGCCGCTCGAATGCCAGACAGCAGTCTTCTGAGTCCATACCGCGCCCGTTATCGACCACACGAATGGACATCAGTCCGCCTTCTTCAAGATGCACCTCGATCCGTGTCGCGCAGGCGTCAATCGCATTTTCCACCAGCTCCTTCACGACCGAAGCGGGACGCTCCACGACTTCGCCTGCCGCAATCAAGTTCGCAAGCTGTGCATCCATTACTTGAATGTCTGCCATACCGTCACCCTCCTACACTTGCTTTTTCAGCTCAAATAAAAAGTTCATCGCCTGCATCGGTGTCATGTTCAACAAATCCGCTTCCTGCAATTGGCGCACAAGCTTCTCTTCAGCCTTCGATACCTTGCTTGCTACCGGAGAGGCAGACGATGCCGTTTCCTCAAACAGTGCAAGCTGTACCTCGGCATCCGACGCCGGTTCTGTAACTTCCGCCATACCTTCCTGTACGTGGTCTTCTGCTACAGGCTCTGGTGCAACAATGACAACCGGTGCAGCATCAGCCGTTGCTGGCAGTGCCATGCCTTCATAGCTGCTCAACAGCTCATTCGCCCGCTCGATGATTCGCTCTGGTAACCCAGCAATTTGCGCACAATAGATACCGTAGCTTTTATCTGCTGGGCCGCCAATCAGTTTACGCAAAAAGATAACCGTATCATTCAACTCATCGACTGCCATATGAAAATTCTGCAGGCGTGGCAGCGTCAACTCAAGATGTGACAATTCATGATAATGCGTGGATACAAGCGTTTTGCATCCCACTACGTCATGCAAGTATTCAATGACTGCCTGCGCAATCGACATCCCTTCCGATGTGGACGTGCCACGGCCTAGTTCATCAATGATCACAAGACTGCGTGCATTTGCGTTCGTGAGCGTCACTTCAATCTCTTTCATCTCGACCATAAACGTACTCTGCCCGCCTACGAGATCATCCGCCGCCCCAATCCGGGTAAAAATCCGATCTACAGGAGCAAGCGTAGCAAATTCTGCTGGTACGTAGCTGCCAAGCTGCGCCATAATCACGATGAGTGCTACTTGACGCATATATGTGCTTTTCCCCGCCATGTTTGGCCCGGTGATCAGCAGCATCGCATGCTCATGACTAAGCTCGGTATCATTTGGCACGAACGGCTCACCGCGCAGCACTGCCTCAACAACAGGATGTCGGCCTTCGGTAATCACCATCGGACCGTCCACTGTCATCTGTGGCTTCACATAGCGATTTTCCTGCGCGATGGCAGCAAGTGATTGAAGCACATCAATCGTTGCCACCTGCTGAGCCAGTGCCTGTAGCCGCTTCACTTCTCTCGCTACCGCCTCACGAATTTCCACGAACAGCTCATATTCAAGACCGGTACGCTTCTCCTCCGCTTCGAGAATAAGGGCTTCCTTCTCTTTTAACTCTGGTGTAATGAAGCGCTCTGCGTTGGCAAGCGTCTGCTTCCGCTCATACCGGTTTGGTGGCAATGTGCCCAGATTCGCTTTTGTTACTTCTATATAATAGCCGAACACCTTGTTATAGCCGACTTTCAAGGAACGAATGCCCGTAATTTGACGCTCCTGCTGCTCAAGCTCTGCAATCCACTGCTTACCTTCCCGGCTTGCGGTGCGCAGCTTGTCCAAATACTCATGATAGCCTTCTTTAATGAGGCCACCGTCTTTTAAAGCAAGCGGCGGGTCATCTGTAATGCCCTCTTCGATGATCTCCGCCACATCCAGGCAGGCATCCATGCCATCCGCAAGTTCGCGCAGCACATCTGCCTCAGGTGCGAGTTCGGCAAGTGCCTGCTTCAAAGCCGGAATGGTCGCAAGCGACGTTTTCAACTGCACGAGATCGCGCGCACTCGCCGTACCGTACGCGATGCGCCCGGCAAGCCGCTCCAGATCGTATACGTCCTCAAGCAGCGTCCGCAGCTCATCTCGCACCATCCAGCCGTCTATCAGTTGCTCAACCGCGCGTTGGCGTCGCTCGATCTGTACCACGCCAAGTAACGGCTTATCAATCCAGCGCCGCAACAGGCGTCCACCCATCGCGGTTACGGTCTGGTCAAGCAGCCAGAGCAAGGAACCTTTTTTTGTTTTATCACGAATCGTCTCCACCAGCTCCAGATTACGGCGGGTGAATGGATCGAGCACCATATATTCATTTGCTTCATAGAGCTGTATCCGATGCAAGTGTGCCAGGGAACGCTTCTGTGTTTCTTCAAGATAGGCCAGAAGCCCACGTATGGCTACAAGCATCGATTCCGTACACGTCCGCTCTCCTGCAATGTCACTGAACAGTGTGCCCAGTGCATCCTGCGGCCTGTCTGCGCCATCCAGGTTCGGGGGGCGTCGCGTTACGACTACATGATAAGGAGCGAGCCGCTCTGCCAGCTCCTCTCCATCTGTATCCGGTGCAAGCAGCACGATTTCAGATGGGCTATACTGTGTCATTTCGTCCAACATACCCGTAATGCCCCGCACTTCTGTCGCATAGAACTCCCCGGTAGAAATATCACATGCCGCAAGTCCGAGCAGACCGTCTGCCCTGTACACCCCAAGCAAATAGTTATTTTCCTTCTCTCCAAGCAGCTTGCCTTCCATCACAGTACCCGGCGTAATAATGCGCGTCACTTCTCGGCGCACAACACCTTTTGTCTGCTTCGTATCTTCCACCTGCTCACAGATCGCGACCTTGTAGCCTTTCTCGATCAACTGAGCAATATAAGCATCTACAGAATGATACGGCACACCACACATCGGAATCCGCTCATCCCCACCACCTGCACGGCCTGTTAACGTAATCTCAAGCTCCTTAGACGCCCGTACCGCATCCTCAAAAAACAATTCATAAAAATCACCCAGCCGAAAAAACAGGAATGCATCCTGATGGCGGGCTTTTATCGTTAAATACTGCTGCATCATCGGCGTATGTGTCATCCGTTTTCTTCTCTCCTGTACCGCAAAAGTCTACTAATCGGCTCTATTATAGCACACTGGGCTCATGCGTTCGATTCACGACGATGTCGGGCTGGAACGGTGGTAGCTTCCAGGCCATACGGATATCCGCATGCTCTTTCCATACCTCGCGGGAAGTCACCAGCTCCCGGAATGGTGCAATGTATGCTTCATACTCTTTGTATTCAGGAAGAACCGCAAGATCCTCCCACAGCTCTGCCACATACGGCACGAGCACCTCCTGCTGGCCCGCATAAAACGCATGATGCAACTCCGGAATCAAAAATAAGCACCGCAGCGGCAGCTGACGATACACGCGGGCAATGAGATGAGCCAGTGCCAGTACCCCCCGCGTAATACGCGGTGAGACGATAAAACTCGGCAAGGTCCGGTATTCGAATCCGCCGTGGAACTGAGCACGCATATCCCCAAGCTGCCCATACTTCGGACGCCGTGCCCGTGACGCTTCACTCTCTAGCATCAGCAGCGGCAGCGCAACATACATATCGAGTGCCCGTAGCAGTCTAGCATTGCAGGCAATTTCGCTAAAATGAATATGCCCACCAATCGGGTACCCCCGAAGCGGCATTCCCCCTGCTGCCCAGGTTAGATTAGATGTGCCAATCAATTGAATCCCCCGACGCATAGCGCGATATACATTGCGAAACAATCCCTGTACGGTATCCGCAGGTGCAGGTCGCAGCTCGGCAAGCGGAAACTGCCTTCGAGTCACATCTCCGCGCCACCACGCCCGATCACAACCAACGACGCCGTCTCTCGGAAAATAATGCGAAGCCATGGCTGTTTTCCCGGCAGGCGTGCGCAGCACGAATTCAATATCAGCACCAAGTGTCACCGTACGTGTACATGATGCCGTATAATCCGCCGCAAATGCCTCAACCGCGAGCTGGAACTTTCGTTTGATTTTGCCTACTTTCGGAAGCGTTGGCTCTACTGCAAATACCGCCAACTGTCCTTGTGCATTCACACCCGCATACACCGCGCCGAAATCAAGGCCAAGACTGTATACGCTGCGCACCGCATATGAAAGTAGACGACGAATGGTTCGCTGCCCGACATCCAGGGCAATCTCTTCATATGATTCTTCCGTACCAGCCACCCGATTATTCAGCCAGAGCCGGTGGCCACTCGCTTCATACAGCGCCAGCACCTCCTGCTGAAACACGATGGCCATATACCGGCGTACGCTCGCATCTTTTGCTGTGAATCCGCGTACTGTATGTACAGTCGGAATGCCCGCATCCGCAAGCATCCCAGGCCAGATCGCCCGATCCGCTGCATTTTCGATTGCTTCTCTTCCATTCAATACAGTCGTGTGTGATTCTTGGCACGACAGCCCACACGCCCCCCACTGCACCGTTACAGCAGGCCATGGTGCAGGCAGGTGTGTTCCGGATGGCCACGAGAAGTCAGATGCAAATAAGGCCGCTTCTTTTTCATCTTGATGCAGCAGGAAACATGTCATATGCAATACTTCCTTTCCAGAAAGATAGTTCAGGGAAAAAAAGAAAAAGGGAGGACGCTCCTCCCATGTTAGCTGTGCTGTATGTGCCGATTAATCCAGGAATGTGTCTGGATCAAGGTCGGCGAAGTCATCTAGTTCTTCGAATTCGTCCGTATACATCTCATCTTTTTCTTCGTCTCCGCATGAATCACAGATGACGATACACAGCTTTGTTTCTCCAACGATTTCAACCGCGTATTCACGCTCAACAGTGACAACGATTACCCCGTTACTTGACACCCGCGCTTCCACACAATTTGGTTCCTGCGTGACCCGCGCCGTTACTTCAATATCCCCGCGGCAGTTGCTGTCATAGTAGGAAAGCGGCACGACTTCAACAAACTTGACGGTTTCTTTCAACACTGTCGTTTCTCTGAAGGTGGGGTAATTGTAAAGGCTTTTGTAATATCGACAACGTTTGGTGGTGAGGGAGTAGGAGAAGGGATGAGCCGTTCGTTTGAGTACGCTTACAGGGAAGCCCTGACTGTCCGCTCCGAGAGCCCGACGAACTCGCCCGCAAAGAAAGGCCTACGATGTTGATTCGCCGAAGGATTGCGGGCAAAGGCCCGTTCGCCGTTCTCCCTCCGCTGAGTAGACGCGTACAGGCACTCTCTTGCTCATCCCTTCTCCCACTCCCCGCACAACGTTTCGGTTTACAAAAAACATGCAATGCCAGAATGCATTTGCTTGGGTCGCAGCCGACTTTTCGAAAAACAGCTTCGGTTCAACAACTCAAACATGCTTGACGGACTGATAAGCAAAGCCCAGTTGGACAAGAGAAGAGAGATGCAGGGAACGCCTTTACGCGTGTATCTCAGCGGAAGGGGGATGTGAGCGTGCCTTTGCCCATCCTTCCTCGTAGCCATACATCGCTGGCTTATTTGGATGGGCGAGCGAACAGCCCCCTGGAGCGGACAGTTACAGCTTCCCTGCCACGCGTAACCAAGTGACAGGTAGCTCTCTTCTCTTGTCCACCTCCAAGCTTCTACTTATATCCAATCCGTCAAACATGTCTTTTCGGCTAAAACGATAAAAGCAGGGGCTATCCTATGCGCAGGATAGCCCCTTTCAAAAATAGCTTATTTAGTTCTTGAACCAGCCAACCGGCTCGACTTGCATGTTAATATTAATCTGCTTCACTTCTGTAAATTCTTCAAGGCCAAACGTTCCGAGTCCACGACCGATACCGCTCTGCTTGTAGCCGCCCCATGGTGCTTCATTGTATGTCGGGTGGTAGCTGTTAATCCATGTAATACCGGAGCGCAGCTTCTTAATCACGCGCATTGCTTTTGCTCCGTCCAGTGTGAACACGCCGCCTGCAAGACCGTATACCGTTCCGTTCGCCAGTTCAATCGCTTCGGCTTCATCTTTGAACTTCTGAACCGCAAGTACAGGTCCGAAAATTTCTTCCTGTACAATGCGCATATTTGGCTTTGTATCAACAAAGATCGTCGGCTCAACGAAGTACCCGTTCTCAAAACCGTCTTTTGTAATGCGATTTCCGCCGCATACGAGACGCGCTCCTTCTTGTTTACCAATCTCGATATAGCCGAGTACTTTTTCCATATGCGCCTGGCTAACAAGCGGTCCCATTTCTGTGTCAGGATGGTCGCCTGCTCCCACTGTAATCTGCTTCGCACGCTCAACAAGACGCTCCACGAATTTGTCATGAATGCTTTCTTCTAACAACAGACGAGAACCTGCGGAACATACTTGCCCCTGGTTGCAGAAAATACCGAACAGCGCATAGTCTACAGCTGTCTCAAAATCTGCATCCGCGAATACGATATTCGGAGATTTACCACCGAGTTCGAGCGAGATTTTTTTGATGTTGCCCGCAGCCGCCTTCATGATACTGCGACCCGTTGCCGTACCACCTGTAAACGATATTTTATCAACAAGATGGCTCTCAGCCAGTTCATTGCCAACAGTCGGGCCTGCGCCCATTACCATGTTAATTACACCGTGCGGAATGCCCACTTCTTCAATAATTTCAAACAGCTTAATCGCTGTAACCGGCGTTACTTCAGATGGCTTGAAGACAACCGTGTTTCCCGCTGCAAGAGCCGGAGCAATTTTCCATACACCCATGAGAAGCGGGAAGTTCCACGGTACGATTAGCGCACATACACCAACCGCTTCGCGGACGACCATTGCCTGCATCGGGTCTGCTACGTGGTATGTTTGTCCATCTGGTTTTGTTGCAAGACCTGCATAGTAACGGAAGCAAGCCGCCGCATCCGCCACATCGAATTCTGCTTCACGAAGTGGTTTGCCGTTATCAAGCGTTTCTAAGCGGGCAATTTCTGCTGCATATTCTTCAAGCTTATCTGCAATCGCGAACAAATAGCTAGCTCGCTGTACAGCCGGCATTTCAGACCAGCCACCTTCATCAAATGTACGACGCGCTACTTCAATCGCCCGGCGTGCATCTTCTACATTCCCTTCTGCTGCTTTCGCGATCACTTGACCGTTCGCCGGGTTCACGATATCACGTGTTTCCCCACTTTGTGCATCTACCCATTTTCCATCCACATACATTTTCAGATCGAGCACTTGTGTTACTGTTGACATATCGATTCCTCCTTATAATTACTAATTTGTACGGCACCATTTCATTTCATCGCTATGCTCCTGTTCTAGAATGAACGAGGAAAGCAAGTATCAGGATAATCACTTTTCCCTTACCCTTCCACATTTCAAATTATTGCAACTATTATGCCAATAAAAATTCCGCGTACTATATGGGCGTATGCATTCATTCGTAACTTTTCGGTATTCATTTTTGAATTATATATTCAAAAATGAATAGCATTGACTTATAATTACGAATATTTTAGTTTATGAAAATTTAGTATTTAGTTCTTCTTCAACTAATGAGCAGATAGTTGGAACGAAAAACTACCCAATATATGTAAATTTATGATAAAATCACACAAAGGGGGCTATGATTTGAAACGAGTATTTCTAATAATTTCATTGAGTGTATTTTTAATAACAACTGGATGTACTCCCATTAATAAAATTAGTGAAAAAGAGATGAAAAGTGAAACTGAGATTAGTCCAATAAAAATTGTAGAAAATAGCCCAGTAACTACCCATATTGATAATAAATGTGATTTTACCTATCTTGAAGGATTGCCAGAGGATAAATTAAAGAAGTACAACCTTTTTTTAAAAGATGGAAATACTGATCACTTAACAGACTTCACACCAGAACAGATTGTCTTACTCTATATGAACTTAGTATTGGAGCTTGAACACTCCCCCCACTTAAAAGTGGGGAATTCCTGGCTCGTCCACTCTACTGAGCAGAATTGTACGATAGTACCCCAGGCTACCCCCGTGTGTCCCACGGTTGGTTAGATTATATTTCTAACAGTCTCAGTCCTTCTTGCAAAATATTGATCGCGGCATTTATATCCCGATTATGGTGTGTATGACATTCAGGGCAATCCCATTCACGTAGGTTCAGGTTTTTTACATCCTGGTTCCGGTAGCCACAAGCTGAACACAACTGACTCGATGGGAATGTCTTTCCGACAAAGCAAACCGTGCGACCATACCAGTTTGCCTTATATGTAAGCATGCGGCGAAACTCTGACCATGAGGCATCTGCGATTGATTTAGCCAGCTTGTGATTCTTCTGCATATTTACCACCTGCAAGTCCTCCAAGCAGATCGTTTGGTTTTCACGAATCAGCGTAGTGGACAGCTTTTGCAGGAAGTCCATGCGGCAATTGGTTATTTTCTCATGTAGACGAGCCACCTTAATTCGGGCTTTGTTCCAGTTAGAACTGCCTTTTGTACGTTTGCTCATGATACGTTGAAAGCGTGCCAGTTTCGTTTCATATTTTCGCAGATACTTCGGATTATCGAACGTTTCTCCATTTGAGAGAATGGCAAACTTCTTGAGGCCGAGGTCTACTCCGACCTGGCTATCTACTTTCGGTAATGGTTGAATTTCTATTTCACATAGCACCGATACAAAATATTTGCCGGATGGATTGCGGCGAACAGTAGCAGACAGGACGCGACCTTCTACTTCCCGACTTTTGGCGAAGCGAATAAGCCCAAGCTTCGGAAGTCGGATATGTGTTCCTTCGATCCGAATCGCTTCCTTGTTGTTTGTGGTATTGTACGATTGCCTGCGATTCTTCCGGCTTTTGAATTTCGGATACCCCGTTTTCTCGTTGAAAAACGTTTGATACGCCCGGTCCAGGTCTTGCAAGGCGTTTTGCAGTGCCGTAGAATCCGGCTCTTTTAGCCACGTTATTTCTTTTTTTAGTTGGGTCAAAAGAGAAGAGCACGCCTTGTAGCTTAGTGTCTTTTGCTCAGTCTCATACATTTCTTTCCGTTTCGCCAGGAAGTGATTGAACACATAGCGAACACAGCCGATGGACTTGTTGATGAGTGTTGCCTGTTCCTCAGTCGGATAGATACGGAATTTGAAGCCTTTATGTTTGATCATATATGTTTCACCTCCTCCGTTTCTATTGTACCTGACCGTTTAGGGAGAAAACAGTCGGACTTGTGAGAAGGCAAATCGCCTTCCCTGGTCCGAAGCCGATTCATCCCCCACTTTCGCTATCACTTAGAAGTGGGAGTCTTCTCGGCTGAAATGATAAAGTTGATAAAATATATGCTCTAACCTACGATAACAGTCAGCTTCCTTCCCTTGATCAATTCATAAATGAATACGACGATTATTTATCCCAATATTTAAATGACGATTATTTGAAATATCGATTTTATGATTCCATTTCAGTAGATGAGAGAACAAGAAAAAAGGAAGAGAAAAATAATTTATTTCATGTAGCGTATACAACTAACAGGGGCGTTAGATTAGGAAGATAGGGAAATCCTTTATAAGCAGGGGGTTCCCTATCTTTTATCAAAATATCAATCGTAACATTTAACACAGCCCATTTTAATAACTGAACCGCAAGCAAAGATGCGTTACGGTGTTCCGGTCATACACTTCTACTCTTTTTACAAGTCGATGGAAGAAGACTCGCAGCGTTTGATGACTTTCCGTTCCTACAAGGGCATGTCGAAAGGCGAGCACCTCTCCAAGCGTGTATACCTGATTTTCTGTCTGTCCGCTTTCAATCATCTGTTTTTGTATCCTCTTCATCTGCTGCGTAACAGCATCAATCCGATCTTTAAGTCCAGCGAGGAGCTCGCGTAGCATATCCGGTTCAAGCAGGTCACTTGTAGCTATAATGTTCATCTGTTTTTTCAATAGCTTCTTCCGTTCTTCCTCAAGCGCTGTGTATTTATGTGCAAGTTCCCCGCTTTTTGCCTTTGCATATGAATGAATGGGATGTGAGTCCTGAGCCCGAGCCAATTCGTCCATCAATAAGCGAAACACCGCTTGCTCCAGTTCTTCTGCCGGAATCGGCTCATGCACACAAACCGCTCTGCCGTATTTATGATTTTGACCGCATTTATAATAGCGATAGCGGTACTTTTTCTGCCCTGGCTTTGTTGATTGGATCGTCACCATTCCTGCACCGCACCGCGCACAGTATAGAAGACCCGCAAGTGGGTACTTTACCCGGTTAGATGGCATTCCTGTTTTCGTACTGCGTTCGCACAACAACTCCTGGGTGCGATTGAACAGGCTCCGATCAACTATCGCAGGATGCGCCTCCTGGACGATAATTGGATTGCCAGTTTCGATATACTTCCGGTTTTTTTTGACGAGATTTTGATTATCATCGTATACACGTTCGAGTTTTGTTCGCTTCACGCCGTATACGACATCCCCCATATACACCGGATTGCTGAGCATTTTGCGGACAGTCGCCTGCTGGAAGCGATTATTCCGGGTGCTCCGGTAGCCATGCGCGTTAAGCCGTTCCGCAATGGCAGGTGTTCCGAGGCGGTCATGCACATAGGAATGAAAGGCGAGACGTACCGCTTCTGCCTGCGATTCATCAATTACAAGGTGCTGCGTGTTTGGATCACGCCGATAGCCGAACGGGACATGGGCTGACGGCCATTTGCCAGTGCGCGCCTTCTCTCGGAAGCCAGCAGACACCCGACTGCTAATACGTTCGGATTCGACTTCTGCCATAAAGTTGCTAATCTTGAACAATAGCTTTGACTCCGGTCGCTCAGAATCATACCCATCGTGTGACTTGATTCGTACCCCGGACGCTTCGAGAATGCGGACGATTTTCAAATTTTCTTCCTCATCCCGCCCCATCCGGGTAATCTCTTTGAACAGCACAACGCGGAATTTCCCTGCTCGTGCATCCTCAAGCAGACGTTTCATTGCCGGGCGCTCCAGGATGGTCGTATAGTAACCGCTGTAGCCTTCATCGACATACAGCAAGTCGTCGGCTGCTGCATACTCTTCAGAAAACATGCGGTGCATGTAATCTTTCATCAGCGAAATCTGGTGGTCGATCGAATCTCCTTGCTGGTCCGTAGAAACCCTGGCATAAATCGCAACCGGTATCATCCATACATCCCTCCGACTCACATGCTGTACGATGATTCATCCGGTACTATGTGTATGCACAAGTGGGTTGTACGTATTTATGTACAGCCTTTTGGTGTAGATTTTCCCCAACGTATTGTGAAGGAGCGGGATCGGGCGGGGCCTCGTCACTTTGGTACGCTTACGAAGAAGTTGGGACTGTCCGCTCCAGGGGCCAGACGAACTCGCCCACAAAAGGTGCCTGCGATGAATTTTCATCGAAGCATTGTGGGCAAAAGCCCGTTCGCCTGGCCCCTTCCGCTGAGGAGTCGCGTACAGGCGTTCCGTTGCCCCGCCCGATCCCGCTCCTGACACACAATTTGGATGAAATCCCTCAAGTATAATCAAGAGGCTGAGCTTTGCTACGCAGATAAAAATAAAGGAAACAGGCTTCCAAAAAGCCAGTCAAGATCGAACACATCCGTTCTGGTGTCGAGTGGGTTTTGATAAACCAAAACGTTGTGTGGGGAGTGGGAGAAGGGATGAGCAAGAGAGCGCCTGTACGCGTCTACTCAGCGGAGGGAGAACGGCGAACGGGCCTTTGCCCGCAATCCTTCGGTGAATCAACATCGTGGGCTTTTCTTACGATTAGTCAAGTGAATCATAATGATTTTGAGTGATTATTTTGTAAGTAACAGGGGGAGGAAGCGGAGAGAAAATAACAGGTTTCACAGAAAGTATGGATGTTGACATACCAAATAAACCTAGGGTGTTTTTATTTTTTGCTAGGTTTATTTGGTATATGGTATGATAGAAATTGCATTATGATCTGGTGGCACACTGGTACTCATAGTGCTGATTGTGTGTAATAAGGTAGAAGAGGCACTTCAAGAGCTTATTTACACAAGCGATCGACGCAACTTTATGACACTTGTTATAAGGTTGCGTTTTTACTTTGTCATAGTACTCAACGAGATGGTTGTTCCCGAAACGACGCTGTTTAATCATATTCTGAATGACAAGGTAAAGCAGTTTACGCAGGTGCTTGTTTCCGCGCTTATTGATTTTATCCTGGAAAAAGGTTTTACCGGACTGGAACCGTCGGATATCAATCCCTGCAAAGGCGTTGAGCTGTTTCGGATTGTCGAAGCGGCGGATGTCTCCGATTTCGGCGAGTAAACGCACCGCTGTATTTACCCCAATGCCCGGAAAGCTGAGAAGAACTTGATAGTCCTCTCGATGCATGCTCATTTCCTCCATTTGCCGAATCAGAGCTTCTCGTTGGCGAAGAATCTCCAAATAACGTTTGACATAGATGCGTAGCTGGTCACAAAGAACATCGGTTGCGGAAACCGCCGGATACGAGTTCTGTGCGGCTTCAAGCAACTGGATGGCTTTCTTCTCAGCGGTACCTGCCGATAACTTTTTGTCGGTACTCTTGAGAATCCGGTTTCTGATTACGGTTTTGGAAAGACCGTTCACGAGATCGGGATGTGGAAATAACTGAATGACATGTAAACAGAGCTCCGATCGGCTTGTAAAGATCGTTTCCAGTTCGGAAAAGGTCAGTTGAATGACTTTATGCATCCGATTGCGAAGAGTAGAAAGTTCTCCGTCTAATTCTTGGTAAAACCGAGAGAGAGACTTTAGCTGCTGGAAGAAGTCATTGGGTACTTCTTTTTCTCTTCGAGAGACCGTGAAATGAGTCAACGCCAGCCGATGAGCGTCACTTCGATCCGTTTTATGCATCCGCATAGAAGCGGACTGCAGTTTGGCTTCAAGCGGGTTTAACAGGCAATAGGTGTACTGATGATCTTGCATAAAGCGTTCCAGTTGTCTGGAGTATACGCCCGTAGCTTCGAAAACAATGGACGGTTGTTCCCCATCTTGCTCGATCAGCTTCTCCATGCAGGCATGCAACCCTTCAAAATCGGAACGGGTATGCCGGATTTCTCCTTCAAACTCACAGTGCCGGTCGGCATTGTACACCACCCAATAGCTCTTTCCCATACTTACATCAAATGCGACTACATGTTTCATGGTTGTTCTCCTCCTGATGTTCGTTGTAGAAGCCTTCACGCATCCTTATCGATTCCCTTTTCTTATACACGATCTCAATGGATCCAACATACTGAAGCTGATTCAAATAAGGGCAGTGAAGTTGGCCTGTTTCTTTGACGGATTCAAGATCCCGAAGCCCACTCGGCCTGTTTCTTCACTTCTACCACAAAAAAATAGTAGCACAAACCGTGGCCTTGGTCTGTGCTACTAATCTTAGTATGTTTCTTTGCGGGCGAGTTCGCCAGGCTCCCGGAGCGGACAGTCACCGCTTCCCTGCAAGCGTACTCAAGCGAACGGCTCCTCCCTTCTCCCACTCCCTCACCACCACACGTTGTCGATATCACAAAAAGGCTATCCCGTTCGCCATGCTCTGGCTTTTGGGACAGCCTCTGTCCTTAGATCGTTCTTATGTGTTCTCCCCCTCGTCTATCCTCTCCATGACTTTATCTACATTTTCACCGAAAACCACCTCTACATCACTTCCGAATTTCTCTTCATAAAAAAGCTGAATCTGCTCCCTAAAGTACACGACAATCGGCTCATCCCCATGCTCCACCTGCAAAATGCGGATCATCTTCATCACCCGCTAGTATATATATGAAGCAGATTAAAAGCACATATCTTGTACTCACTTAATGGTAGGTTTAATTAAAAGTAAATTTCCCTAACTCCCCTCGCAAATGCTGCGAGATTTGCGCCATGTCTTCAGCATTTGCCGCAATCTCCTGTACAGTTGCCGACTGTTCTTGTGCGACCGCGACTACCTCCTGTGCAGCCGACGCCGCCTCTTCTAGAATCTCTGTAATCTCCTCGATATGCGCAAGCACATTCTCTACGGTCAACTCAATCTCACTAAATGACTGCGCCATCCCGCGTGAATCTTCTTCTTTGTCTTTCATGCAGGCTGCCATCGCATCGAGCGCATGCCCACCTTCATGCAAAAGCTCGATCTGTTCCGCAACGGCCTGCTCACTGGCCCGCATGGATAAAACCGTATGATCCATCTCCGACAGAATCACCCGCACAAGCTCGGTGATTTGCCGAGCTGCTCCATTTGACTGCTCCGCAAGCATCCGTACTTCATCGGCTACCACAGCAAACCCTCGCCCATGTTTCCCCGCGCGTGCCGCTTCAATCGCCGCATTCAGCGCTAGCAAGTTCGTCTGGCTAGCAATGCTCGTAATGACCGTTACCATATCACCAATTTGCGAAGATCGCTCGGTAAGCCGATCCATCGTTTCGCATGCCTGCCCAACAGAGTTTGAAATCGCCGGCATATGTTCCACTGCATGCCGAATGGCCTGATGACCCTGCCGGGAGATGCTTGCTGCCTGCTGTGTCCGGTGACTATTCTGCTCTACCTGCTTTTTGCCCGTGCCGACCACATCGCGTGCGTGCTTCATCATTCGAACAATGTCACGTGCCCGTTCGTTCTGCTGCATACTTCCGTCCGCTACTTCCTGAATCGTATGCGCGACTTGCACAGAGTTTGCTTCCGATTGTTCAGTAGCAGCAGATAATCGCTCCGCGTCTGCTGCTACTCCGTCCACACTCGTTTTGACATCGCGTAGAAACTCAGCCAATGTAGCCTCCATCACCTGAAAAGAGTGTGCCAGCCTGCCCACTTCATCTCGCTGACTAGCTGATACCGTCACATTTGGTTTCATTGGCGTGGAAAAATCACCCGCCGCAATTTTCTCAGCGGTTTCTGTCACGTCCTGTAACGGGCGCAAGCTTCGGCGGACCAGCCAGGAAAACAGTGCCGTCGATATGAGCACAAGCACTACACTTGTCAGCACAAAGGTCGGGATATTTTCCATAATTATGCCCTGAACAAGCTCATTCACAAATGAAGCACTCATATCCATTTCTAACACGCCAATCACCTGGCCCGCTTTATCTCTAACCGGTGCTACTGCAGGTAAATAATCTCCATATTTCTCATCATGCACTAGGTGCATACGCAGCGTCTCTCCCCGCATCACAGCCGCCACCTGCTCAGTACTAAGCGCGTCTGTCGACTCACCAATCGGGGATGCAATATTCGAATTCTTCGGCTGTCCGTCCAACAAAATACGCACCTGATTATTCCGCACTTCAACCGTCGTAATGTACAAAGCCCCTGTTTTTTCACGTATATCATTCAACTCACGACGTAATTTCCAGTACGTCTCGTCTTCGACCGGCTGTGCGAGAAACTTCTTATACGCTGCTGTGTCCACATATTTTGCTGTATTCTCAGCCATCCGGCTGCTGTATTCCGCCACCGTCTGCTCCACTGCTCTACTCACACTGCGGTATGAAAAAAACGCGCTCATTCCTACTACAAAAATAATGAGCGATGCAGACAGCAGGAATAGTTTCCGTCGCAAACTCATCAATTCACCAGCTCTCCTCTTTTATGTGTTTGTGCACAACATTATTCAGTTCTGCATACAAGAGAAAGCCAGGCACATACAGCCTGGCTTTCCTCCTTCTATTATTCATTCCTGAATGAACAGATTGTCTCCATCTTCTGTATGAAAGGAGTCGTCATGATACGTTTCTACCATGATCTCGCGGCAGTTTGTACACTCCGCACGGTTTCTCTCCCAGCTAACCAACTCATTACCGCAAGAAATGCACTTATCTTCTGTCATCCTTACCCTGCCTCCTTTATATTTGCTAGGATGTCTGCATCCCAAGCATTTTATGCTTGCTTATGTACAATGCACATAATGTGCCAAAAATAAAAAGAAGCCTGCCATCACTTCGGACAGACTTCCACTTCTATACACGGTATACAATTAACCTCCCTTCACATCTGTGTTGTTGTTGTAAGAATACCAGATGTTGACTTCATACGATCCGCTTACCTCGACAGTTTCTCCGATTTTGTTCGCCCGATATGTGTGATTAATCACCCAGGCACCCAGAATCGTGACTGCTTTGTGGGATGGGGTAACGGTGTGAGTGGCTTCGGAAAACTTACGACCGCGGCCACAAACCGCTTTCGTAATAATTTCCCGGCACTGCACTTCTTTATTTGTACTCGACATGTGGCTGTTACCTCCTCCATACAGCATTTCCCTACATGTGTATGCAGGGCGTTCATCACGGGTGCAGCCCTCTTTGTCTATCAGACCGCCCACATTATGAAGCCCCCAAATCAGCGCCTTGACTGATAATCCATAAGTATGCAGGGCATACGCCGTGGGTGAAAGCGGAGAAAATGGGCATGCGCCCGATTCACACCTGTTTGCTTCGCATCAGCGACAACTTTCTCCAGTTTATCCACATCAGCAATCAGTTGATCGCACAGTTTCACAATTTTATCTCTTTCTTCCCAATAAAAAAGAGCGAGGATTTTGTCCTCACTCTCATGTTACAACTATGTCTACTATTCTATCCCACTGTATGAACCGTTCATTCCAGGTGGGGAACCACCTTCGAATATCCGATTTCATTGTATAACGGGTCGCCGCCTGTAGAGACAATAATGTGCTCTGAAACTTTACTTGCAATCGCACTTGTTACCATCTGCAACAGCTCATTAATATCAGCCTGTGACTGTCTGAATTCCACCACAATCGGAATCTGATCTAACTCATCCTGCAACGCATCAATCTCCTGTTCAAGTGCCGGAATCTGATCGTCCTTGCGGTTATGCTCAAGCGTTACAATTCGCTTCTGCTTCTGTTTAATTTCTGCAATCAGCCTCTGTACCGTTTCATTCGCATTAATTTTTTTCTCCGCCTGCTTGAAGCGTTCCACTTCTTCTGAGTCGGCAATCAGTCCTGCCAGGTCGCGTGCCTGCCCGAGAATCGAATCATAATCAAGTGTATGTTCCTTATTCTCTTCCATTAGCCTTACACCTCTGCTTTTGCGGTAACTTCTCCGTAAAGTATCCATGTCTGCGGCTCTGTAATCGTCACATGAATCAATTGACCAATCATCTCTTTTGGTGCAGTAAAATGAACAATTTTGTTAGTCCGTGTGCGCCCCATGAGCACATCCGGGTTGTTCTTGCTCTCACCTTCTACGAGCACTTCCACTACCTGACCGCGCAGGTTTTCATTTTGCTCACGTCCAAGACGGTTTACCAGACTAATGAGACGCTGCAGACGATCCTTCTTCTCCGCTTCCGGCACATTATCCTCCATACCAGCTGCTGGTGTTCCGGAGCGTGGCGAATAAATGAACGTATACGCAGAATGGAAGCCGACTTCCTCAACAAGAGACATCGTTTCCTGGAATTGTTCCTCCGTTTCACCTGGGAAACCGACAATAATATCTGTAGTAAGCACGGCATCTGGAATCGCCGCTTTAATTTTGCGTACGAGCTCCATATACTGCTCGCGCGTATATTTACGAGCCATCCGCTTAAGAACTTCCGTGCTGCCAGACTGCATTGGTAAGTGGATGTACTCCATCAGGTTGCCCTTTTTCGCCAGTACTTCAATCAGATGGTCATCAAAATCACGCGGATGACTTGTCGTAAAACGAACGCGCGGCACATCAATCTTACGTACATCATCCATTAAGTCACCGAAGCCATATTCGATATCCGTGAAATCCTTACCGTATGCGTTGACGTTCTGCCCAAGCAGAAAAATTTCTTTATAGCCCTGGCGTGCTAGATCGCGTACTTCTGCAAGCACGTCTTCTGGACGGCGGCTGCGCTCTTTGCCGCGTGTATATGGCACGATACAGTACGTACAGAACTTGTCACAGCCGTACATGATGTTCACCCACGCCCGCAGCCCTTCTTTACGCACTTTCGGCATGTTTTCCACGACGTCTCCCTCTTTGGACCATACTTCAATGACCATTTCTTTATTGAAGAACGCATCACGAAGCAGAACCGGCAGGCGGTGGATGTTATGCGTGCCAAAAATCAAGTCTACATGCGGATAGCTTTTGAGAATCCGATTGACAACGGCTTCTTCCTGCGACATACAGCCACAAACGCCCAGGATCAGCTCCGGCTTCTCCTTCTTCAGTGCTTTTAGCCGACCGATCTCGCCAAACACTTTGTCTTCCGCACCTTCGCGTACCGCACACGTATTGAACAAAATCACGTCTGCTTCTGCTTCCTCCTCGGTCTCTGTGAAGTTCATTGCCTGAAACAGACCAATAATCGTTTCGGTGTCATGCTCGTTCGCTTGACAGCCATACGTGCGGATCAGGTACGTACGACCTTTTCCTAACTCCTGCAACTCTTCGGGAATCCCTTCGAACTCGTTGTATTCAATGCCATTCTTCGTACGCTTCTTCGCGTCTTTCAGGCTCGGTGCTGTTCCTGAAAAATATTTACTGTAATCTTTCTCCTTCTTCGGAGCGGATTTTAAGTCCACGGAAGAAGCGGAATTATTTTTTGTTTCGTGTGTCATACTAACCTCCATACAAAATGTGATGCATTACCTTACGATTATACATAACTGATCTTGTAAACTCAAAAGAAAACCGTTCTTCCGATTTTACTACGCAGTATTTTATAACTATAAAAACATACCAACAGGAGGCTTCTCATCCTGTTGGTATGTTTACTGTTTCGTTTCGATTCCAAGTAACTTCTCCATCGTGGTTAGGAAATCAGGGAGATGCAGCGGCTTTGTTATGTATTCCGCAAATCCTGCCGCTTTTCCCCGAGCGACTTCCCGTGGCATAGCATGCGCACTAATCGCCACGACTGGAATATGTTTCGTATTCGGATATGCACGAAGACGACGAAGCGCTTCGTATCCGTTCATCCCAGGCAAATGCAGATCGAGTAGAATTACATGTGGTTCATGCACCTGTGCTAATTCCATGCCAAGTTCCGCATCTGAGGCACAGAGCACTTCTACGTCCGGGTAGCGACTAAGCACACGGGATATGAGCATAAGATTAGCCGAATTGTCTTCAATATATAGCACCTTACGCAGTGGCAGATGTACATGGCTACGATTTCTTGGCAGTTTTGCTTCGTTGGCATTCACATGCTTCAATGACACGCTTTCACAGCGGCACAGATCAATCCAGAAGTCACTTCCCACTCCTGGCGTACTACGAACCTGTACGTCCCCATTCATCAAGCGAGCCAGCTGACGAGCGATCGTCAGTCCGATCCCTGTCCCTTCAATCCCTTCCTGCTCCCCACGCTGAAATGATTCAAAAATCACCGACTTCTGCACATCGGTAATGCCACACCCGGTATCCGATACCGTAATGCGTACCCAGTCCGGCTGCGGTTCTTCCACACTTACCGTAATCAAGCCACCGTCCTGATTGTATTTCACCGCATTTGACAATAAATTCAGTAAAATCTGCTTAAGCCGAATCCGGTCAGCCATCACAACAGCCAGTTCGGGCGAAAGCTCGTACCGAATCGTACAAGTGATGCTTCGCCGATCAGCCAACGGCGCGATCAGTGCTGTACATTCCTGCAGAAGTAAGTCAACGTCTACGGGCTCAAGCATGATGGATGTTTTACCAGCTTCAATCCGCGCCAGATCCAGTACATCATCAATTAAATCAAGCAGATGATTTCCTGCTTTCAAAATCTCTTCTACACTTTGCTGCTGCGACGATGTAAGGGTTTCATGCGGATGATATTCCAATAGCTGAGCGAATCCGAGAATTGCATTCATCGGCGTGCGCAACTCATGACTCATACTCGATAAAAACTGGGATTTAGCAAGGCTTGCTTTCTCGGCTTCTTCCCGCGCCAGAATCAGCAACTGCTCCATCTGCTTCTTCTCGGTAATATCACGCACAAGCGCTGATACCGTCCGTTTCATCCCGGTTCGGTTAAACACGGGCGCAATTCGTGTTTGGAACCAGCGTCGCCCCCATGGAACCGTAAGTTCCTGTTCGAGCACTTCAGGCTGTCCACTAGTCAGCACACGTAGCACAGCTTCCTGCATCACCCGACCCGGCTCTTCTCCAATCCGATCCGTCAGTTTCTTGCCGATAATCTCCTCATACTTCATCCAGTGCGTCCATACGTTCACATACACACCGTCTTCATCAATCTCAAAGATAATATCGTCAATCGATTGCAAAAGTGCCTGCAAATCCTGCTCGCGTTCCTCGAGTTCGTGCCGTGCTTCACCGAGGCGCTCCCCCATTCCGGCAATCAACTGTTCCGCATCATGCAACTCCGCAATCTCTGATCCAGCAGACTCCTGCCTATATTTTCCCTGTCCGATACGCCGTACCATATCATTCATTCGTGTAAGAGGATGCAACAAACGACTACTCATCTGACCAGCCTGATAATACTGCCGAATGAAAAATCCGACATAAAACACGAAAAGGCCAGCTAACATCCACATTCCTACCTGCATCAGCTCAGAACCGAGGCGATTTGCTTCCATGTATATACTTTGCTCAGGCGTATAAATAAGTAAGCGCCAGCCTGTACCAGGGATCGTTTCCCAGGCTAAGAGTCGGTTTTTCCCATTGATATCTACATGGGTAATGCCACTTTTCTCCGCCTGCACAAGCTTACGTACAACAGGAAAATCAGGATGATCCTGTAAAAAACTGTAGGATGGCGCCGAGGTTCCAGCTTTCTCCCAGTCCTTGACCCCTCTGTCTGAGAGAGCCAATACTGCACCATCACGCCCAAGAAGCATTCCATATCCATCCCATGGAATGTCAAGATTCAGTACATAGCGAGAAATCGTATTCAGCGTTACGTCCAGACCTACAACCCCTTCTAGCCTATCTCTGTAATATACAGGAAACAGACAAGATGTCATCCAACCCTTCCCAGCCAGATCGAGATACGTATTGGTCCAGCGTACATGCCGCTGTGGATTGTGCTTCTGGTCTGCTTCATAATAAAAGCTATGCGAGGTAAAGTCCATCCCATATTGAAATCGCTTTCTTACATCCAGATATGGATATAAAACCGCTAATGAATCATGGTCTGTGTAGTATACCCAGGTAAGCATCGGTTGCGACTTCTGAACATGCTTAAAAAGCGGCTGTAGCTGTAAAAGCTGCGCCACTTTTTGTTTCCCGGTGTCGGTAACAGGCGTGTGTCCACTATAAAAAACTGCTACCCCACCGCCATCAGCGCGGTCCCTCACAGTATAATACGATCCATTTGGTTGCTGCACAAGACGAGAGGCGTCATCAGCAGACAGAGAAGGGGCTGGCTCCGCCAGCCTATACTCGATCTGCCGATGCAGCACATCTCCGAGTGATTCAATGCCAGAAAGCTGTTGTTCCATTCGGTTTGCCTCACGATGGGCAATCCGCTGTAGCTCTTCATCTGCATTTTTCTTGCTATGTATAATGGTCTGCTCTTTCGTCCATATACCCGATAAAAAATACAGCCCCACAAAAAGCAATTCCACCAGCACAAGCGGAATAAGAGCCGTTCGTATATACGACTTCCATATCCAGCGAAATAGGGGAATGGGGGGATCCTGCTTGGAGCCCTTACTGCGGCGTGCTGATATGAACCATGATTTCATACTCATTATCAATGCCAAACGGGATGCTAATAAACTTGTTGACAGAACGGAATCGGCTTTCTCCCTCATTAATAATCGGTGGAGTAATGTTTACATCCGTGTACCCGCTGTTTGTAAGCTCGGTACAGCAAGCGGCTCCCACCCAGTTTCCAAATTCAGAAAAGGCACTCCAGCCCATATCATCAATCTCAACAATTTCCATACCACCATACATTTTACCAATAATGGCGCAAACCGTAGCAGTTGACATCCCCATGATTAGCTCTGCTTTAATGGAACCTGTTACACCGACAATAACAGATACTTGCCCGGATAATACAGGATTCACCTGTAATGTCGGTTTACCGGCGTTAACTTGCATTCCTAGATGATTTTCCAGGACGCTACGTGTCCCGGACAAAATGGCATTAATTTGATTGGCTTGCATACTCCCCCACCCTCCACCTATTTCTCTTTACAACTTGCTATCCAAGCACTTTTTTGATTGCTTCAATAACGCGATCTTCCTGGAACGGCTTTACGATAAAGTCACGCGCACCAGCCTGAATAGCCTGTACGACCATGTTTTGCTGCCCCATAGCAGAACACATAATAATTTTAGCATTCGGGTCCAGTGCTCGAATTCCTTTTACGGCTTCGATTCCATCCATCTCTGGCATTGTAATATCCATTGTGACCAGATCAGGGTTAACCTGCTTGTATTTCTCAACTGCTTCCAGACCATTCGCTGCTTCTTCTGCTACTGTATATCCATGCTTTGTAAGAAATCCTTTAATCATCATTCGCATGAACGATGCATCATCAACAATCATAACTCGCTTGCTCATTCATTTTCCTCCTCATTCTCCGCCTAATTTATATCATCATACAAACCGCTCAGTGTCTGTTGAAAAGGCATCATACCGTTCACTAGGAGATTATACCTATTATTTCCTAATTTTTCAACAGAAACTGGATAAAAAATTATTTTATATTACTTCAGTATGATGGCTTTTGGGGGTTTGGTCAATAACCAATCGTTGAAAATATTAACACCAATACTGCAGTACGTGGCGGATATACTACATGTACGCCCCGAAAAAACCTGGAGGTGACCGTAAGTAATGACCAATAATCATGACCTATTCAGGAACAAACGCGACTTTGCCCGTGCTGAATTTGCAACTGAGCTATACAAACCGTCAGGAAAACCGCGCGCTCGTGAAGCTCACACGCAGAAAAACCAGGACACACCACGCAATGCCGGGTTTAAAAATGTAAAGGTTCCTTTTCAGCAGAAGGCTGGTCTACCAGGCAACCGGGCATAAAATACATGAGGGATACGCATGCGTATCCCTCTTTGCTCCGTTATTTTTTTTCGATGACAATGACATAAGGCGGACGATTGTCCAGATTAATGTAATCATAGCGTAGAACAAGATACTCAGCGATCGGCAAGGACTGTGCATACGCCTCAATCTGTGCCGCTTCCTCCTCGCCTCCTTCGTGTCCGCGATAAATGACAAGTACAATCATTCCACCGCACGCAAGCTTCTCACGCGCAGCCTGTACCGCTTCAAGGGTAGATTTTGCCTGTGTAATCATGGTCTTGTCCGAGCCTGGCAGATAGCCGAGATTAAACACAGCAGCCTGTATTTCCTCCTTAATCTGAGCTATCTCAGTATGGGAAGCATGATGCAGCTGCACCCTCTCTTCTACCCCCGCATTGGCAAGCCTTTCTGCTGTAGCAGCTAATGCTTGCTCCTGTACATCATAGGCATGTACGAGGCCATTCTCTCCAACCAGTTGCGCTAAAAACAGCGTATCATGCCCGTTCCCTGCTGTCGCATCCACAACCGTATCTCCTGATCGCACACGCCCCACAAGTAGTTGATGCGCCATCTCTGTAATGCGGGGCAGACGCTCCCGCCTCTCCTCTACCTTCTGTTTCATAGTTCAATCACCTGTCCAATCTGAGCTAGTTCCCAGACGCCGCTATATCCGCCAGATGCCGCATCCTGTCTATATTGCTCCCGTTCCATATCAGGCGACTGGTGCGTAATCAATAGCCGTTTGGCCTTGATCTGCGCAGCCACTATAGCAGCTTCCCGCGCCGATAGATGGCTGCGTTTGCCTGTCGGTACACGATCACTCGTAAACGTTCCTTCACAAATAAACAGATCACAGCCATGGGCAAACTCCCAGTTCGTATCCGGTCCGGAGTCAGCTCCATATACAATCGTATGTGTGCCGTCGGTTATATGCATCGCATGACAAAGTGGTGGATGTGCAGTCTGGTAAAAGGTAATATCCACACCTGCCATACGAATCGTCTGTCCCTGCCTAACCTCATGCAGACGGGTATAGTGCTGGTAGGTCATTTTCTCGGCCCAAGATTTCGGCTCAGCTGGTCCGTATACGGGAAGCACCCGGTTTTCTCTACCCATAACCGATGCCATCAGCACACCATATTGCACAATTGGTACATCACATACATGATCATGATGATAATGAGAAAGCAGAACAGCATCCAGTTCTTCTATTCGTATGTAGTTCATAAGTTTAGCATAAACGCCACTCCCACAATCGATAAGCAGCTTGCCACTCCCCGTATCAAGCAAATACCCTGCTGTTGCTCCATTCGGACCGGGTGCAGGAGATTGATAGCCCAGAACAGTCAGCTTCATATTGATCCTCCTTTCAAACCGTTTCTTCTTTATGATAGCAAAAAACACCGATCCCTCAAAACGAGGAATCGGTGTTGTTGTTTTCTTACATAAATTCAGCCATAAGCTTCTGGAAACGATCTTCTGTAATAGTCAGATCCTGTTTCACAAGACCTTCTTCACGGAAGCCTGGTACAAGTGCTTCATATGGCTTACGCTCAGTGTTCTGATAGATCAGGCCATTTACGAGACCCTCTGTTTCCATCAGGATACGCATTGCCGCAATGCGGTCATGCGCATCGTAGCCTTCAACGTCGCTCAGGTTTTTCACATGATCCTTGAACCAATCGTATGTGTTTACTTTATTGAATGTTACACAAGGACTGAATACGTTAACGAGAGAGAAACCTTCGTGCTGAATCGCTTGCTCAATCAAGCTAGTCATGCCTTTAAGGTCGCTCGACAATGTTTGCCCAACGAATGTAGCACCAGCTGCCATTGCCAGCTCAAGTGCATGCATCGGACGCTCAATAGAACCTTTTGGCGTAGACTTCGTAACAAATCCTTCTTCAGAACGAGGAGATGTCTGGCCTTTTGTCAGACCGTAAATATGGTTATCCATAACGATGTACGTAATGTTCATGTTACGGCGAATTGCATGGATAGTGTGGCTCATACCGATCGCGAAGCCATCACCGTCCCCACCGGATGCGATAACAGTCAGTTCGCGATTTGCCATTTTAACACCCTGTGCAATCGGAAGGGAACGGCCATGTATACCGTGCACACCGTATGCATTGATGTAGCCGGAAATACGTCCTGAACAACCGATACCAGAAATAACAGCAAGGTTCTCAGGCTCTAGACCTACACTCGCAGCAGCACGCTGAATCGCTGCCTGCACGGAGAAGTCTCCACACCCCGGGCACCAGTTCGGTTTTACGCTATTGCGGAAGTCTTTAAACGTTGCCATATTAGAACAGCTCCTTGCATTTATTATAGATCTCACCAGGCAAGAATGGGTTACCGTCGTATTTCAGAATGCTTTCGATTTTCTCTGCCATTCCTACATGCAGCTTGACCTGATCAGTCAGTTGGCCAGTTGCATTATGCTCAATGACGATAACTTTTTTCGCTTTTTCCATCAGTTCCTTCATTTCTTGAGCCGGGAACGGATGGATCAGACGAACGTGAGCCTGATTCACTTTTTTGCCATCAGCTTCAAGACGCTCTTTTGCTTCAGTAATCGTGCCGCGTATACCACCCATACCGACTACGAGCACATCCGCTTCTTCATGAGCAGCTTCCTTCCAAACCGGAGTATCCACTTTCAGGTTATCGAGTTTACGGAAACGTTTGTCCATTTGTTTTGTACGGACGATTGGATCTTCCGTCGGACGGCCTGTTTCTGTATGCTCTACGCCTGTTACATGGTGAATGCCGTATTTTTGTCCTGGAATAACGCGCGGTGATACGCCGTCTTCTGTTACTTCATAACGCTTGAACATTTCAACATCTGTTTCTGGAAGTTCTTGTCCGCCCATGAATTTACCGCGACGAATTTGTACACGGTTCATATCAAGCGGTTCAACAGACTGTTTACCAAGCGAAAGTTGCAGGTCTGTCAGCAAAATAACTGGAACTTGATATTCTTCTGCAATGTTGAATGCTTCCACTGCATCGTAGAACGCTTCTTCTGCTGTACTTGGTGCGAGCACGACTTTTGGAATCTCACCGTGTGTATTGTAGATCATTGCGTTCACATCAGATTGTTCCTGCTTCGTTGGCATACCTGTAGATGGGCCACCACGTTGCGTATTTACGATAACGATCGGTGTTTCTGTAATACCTGCAAGACCAATTGCTTCTGCCATGAGAGACAGACCAGGACCTGCGGATGCTGTCAGTGTACGAACACCAGCGTAGTTACCACCGATTGCCATCGTTACCGCAGCAATCTCATCTTCTGTCTGGATAACTGTACCGCCAAACTCTGGCAGCTTCTTAACAAGGTATTCCATAACTTCAGAAGCCGGTGTGATCGGGTATGCTGGCATGAAGCGACAACCCCCAGCAAGTGCACCCATTGCGATTGCATCGTTACCGATCATGAACAGGCGCTGTTTGCCGTCTGCCGGCTCTAAGCGCAGCTCTTCAATCGGGCCACCTGCTTCTTTATCTACGAATTCAGCCCCGCGAGCGATGGCTTCCATATTTTTCTCAACGACTTTGGCGCCTTTCTTGCCAAAGATTTCTTCTACTACGTTTTTGAATGATTCAACTGGCAGGCCGAGCAGTGCAGTAGATGCGCCAATCGCTACCATGTTTTTCATAAGAGATGTTCCCAGCTCTTCTGCAATTTCTGTGAACGGAACCGCGAACAGACGTGCAGGTGATCCTTCCGGCGCTTTCGGGCCGAATTTTGCATCTGCGATAATCACGCCGCCTTTGCCCAGCTCCGGGCTGTTTACATCAATTGTTTCCTGGTCAAACGCTACAAGGATGTCGAGAGAATCTGCAATACCTTGTGCTGGTTTTGTGCTTACACGAATTTTATTATTCGTATGTCCACCTTTAATACGAGAAGAGAAATGACGATATCCATACAGATAATAACCCAGACGGTTTAGTGCGATTGCGAAAATCTCACCCGTACTGTCAATCCCTTCACCTTGTTGTCCTCCAACTTTCCAAGAAAGTTGACTAATCATGAACTCCACCCCTTCAAGACGATAGATTGCTCGCTCTTTTCAGCTGAAAAGTGTATCAACTTTTAAACAGATACACTACAGTGTTGAGCCCTCTTCCAATCAAATAGGTCACGAACTATATGTATCTATTTAAAAATATGAACAAATTGTGTACTTCAAACTTTCCTCATTGTAGTCCTCTACGTAGTAAATTTCAACCCTTACGTTAATTTTTCTTTCAGAAATTCCACATTCACATGTAAGTTAAATAAAAGGCCGTTTTTTTTCTTCTCCCCTTGCCACACCAGCATTTATCATTGTTGTATAACAAGTTCTTACCCTGTTTTAGTACATTCTATTTTATTGTGTACGCAATCGCCTCGCTTTATAATCAAATCCCCCTATGTTTTTTGACGATTTCTTTACATTTTTATCTTGGATTTGTTTTTGAAACACATGATTTTTGACAATAAAACAGCAAAAAGAATGGCAGAATAGAAGAACGCCTTTTTATTCTTTTCGAATAAAAAGGCGTTCTTTTCTAAAAAATATGTTCCAAACCTCTGTTATCTAGGTTCAACAATCAGTTTGATTGCGGTCCGTTCTTCCCCTTCTATCATAATATCCGTAAAAGCTGGAATGCAGATTAAATCAACACCGCTCGGCGCTACAAATCCTCGTGCGATTGCGACAGCTTTAATTGCCTGATTAAGTGCTCCGGCGCCAATAGCCTGCAATTCCGCAGCCCCACGTTCCCGAAGAACGCCTGCCAAAGCACCAGCAACGGAGTTCGGGTTCGATTTTGCTGAAACTTTTAAGACTTCCATCTTGTGACCTCCTTGGATCGATTGATCATTACCATCACTACTTTATTCATAGCATGTAAAAATCATTCCATTCTTCTTACCGATCACGGGTCTAGAGGAAAAAAATGAAGGGGACTTCCGCATACTAGTACGGAAATCCCCTTCGTTTTTATTTCGCATATTCAACTGCTCGTGTTTCCCGAATGACGGTTACTTTAATATGTCCCGGGTAATCAAGCTCGTTTTCGATTTTTTTGGTGATGTCCCGTGCCAGTCTATGGGCTTCAAGATCATCAACATGTTCCGGTTTTACCATAATGCGTACTTCACGGCCCGCCTGAATCGCGTACGATTTCTCCACTCCGTCGAATGACTCGGAAATTTCTTCGAGTTTTTCCAGACGGCGAATATACGTCTCTAGTGTTTCACGGCGTGCACCCGGACGTGCAGCGGACAATGCATCTGCTGCCGCTACGAGCATCGCAATTACAGATGTCGGTTCACAGTCGCCATGATGAGAGGCAATACTGTTAATTACAACCGGATGCTCTTTGTATTTCTTCGCTAATTCTACCCCAATCTCAACATGGGAACCTTCTACTTCATGATCGATCGCCTTGCCGATGTCATGCAGGAGACCTGCACGCTTGGCAAGCATCTGGTCTTCTCCAAGCTCAGCTGCCATCAACCCGCACAGATGTGCGACTTCCATGGAATGCTTAAGCACGTTCTGTCCATAGCTTGTGCGGAATTTAAGTCGACCCAGAATCTTAATCAGATCAGGGTGCAGACCATGAATTCCGGTCTCAAAGGTAGCTTGCTCACCGTATTCGCGGATGCGTTCATCCACTTCACGGCGCGCTTTTTCCACCATTTCCTCAATACGGGCCGGATGAATACGTCCATCCGCCACCAGCTTCTCCAGCGCGGTTCGTGCAATTTCGCGACGAACGGGATCAAAACCGGACAAAATAACCGCTTCCGGTGTATCATCAATGATTAAGTCGATACCAGTCAGAGTTTCAAGCGCCCGAATGTTGCGGCCTTCTCGACCAATAATCCGGCCTTTCATCTCATCATTTGGCAGGGAGACAACGGAAACAGTCGTTTCCGCCACATGATCGGCAGCACAGCGCTGGATTGCCGTCGTAATAATCTCACGCGCTTTCTTGTCTGCCTCTTCTTTTGCTCGCTGTTCAATTTCTTTCGCAAGCATTGCGGCTTCATGCCGTACTTCGGCTTCCACCTGTTGAAGAATAATCTCACGCGCTTCTTCCTGTGTCAAATTCGAGATGCGCTCTAGTTCGGTAACCTGAGATGTGAGAAGCTCTTCGGCTTTCACATGCATCTGGTTGATGGATTGTTCACGGCGCTCGAGTTCTACTTCCTTACGCTCGTACTGCTCCATCTTCCGGTCGAGAGACTCTTCTTTCTGGAGAAGGCGTTTCTCCTGACGCTGACTCTCATTCCGGCGTTCACGCAGCTCTTTCTCAGCATCGGTTCGTAGCTTATGGACTTCGTCTTTCGCTTCGAGCACTTTCTCTTTACGAAGTGCTTCTGCTTCCTTCTCGGCATTCTCTACGATCTGACGAGCAGCCTGTTCAGCGCTCGAAATTTTTGCTTCGGCTAACGATTTACGAACAACGTAACCAATTCCCGCTCCGACCGCCAGAGATGCAAGTGCGATAAGAATTACAATTTCTATTGTCATTTTTTCTGTCACCTCCTTGCATCTGAGGTCTTGTTTCAATTGTGTACTTTTTACATTACAAGGTTCAGTAAAAACGAAACCGTTCACACGGCTTCTGTGTGTTTCATAAAACCTTATTGCAATCAGATGCATATTCACCCTTAAAGCAAATATACATTTTTATTTTGCCATCATGACGCAAGAATGTCAAGATTGGGCAGGGATCCCCATACTTTATAAACCATCTTTTTCCTCGTAGAGACAGTGGAGCACCCGATTAATCGTATCCAGTGGAAATCCTTTGCGCTGCAAAAATGGACCGGTTTTGTTCCTCATCTCGGCATACGATGCAAACGTACGGCGGGCGTTTTTCTTCCTGGCACATGTGAGGCAGGCTTCGTATTCCTCATCACGGTCAAGCTCATTCAGCGCCTCTTCGATCAGACGCTTGTCCACTCCTTTATGCTGCAATTCCTGCTGAAGCAGGTGACGCCCACGCGGTTTCAGGCGCATACGCTCCTCAATCCATTGCCTGGCATACAACCCGTCATCGAGATACTTCCGCTCGACAAATCGCCCCACGATCTCAACTGCTACATCATCAGGAAATCCTTTGCCGAGTAAATACAGCCGCATCTCTTCCATCGTACGGGGTCTAAGCCCGACGTAGCACAGCGCATACTGTTCGGCACGGCTGCGTTCTTCTGCCTCAAGCAACTCTCGCATATCCTCTTCATCGAGCTCAGCTCCTTTTGTAAGCCGATATTTAATCAGTACATCTTCATGGAGCGCAAAGGCGTACTCTTCATTGATGTACACATTGATGCGCTGCTTATTTCGCTTCTGCCGCTCCAATCGCGTAATGCGGCCTGGATTATGCTGCACTTCTTCCTGCTCCAGATGCTCTGGCTCCTCCATTCTCTTCGGCCTCCTCCCGGTCTGATGTCAAACAAAAAGCCGCCCGATGAACAGGCAGCTTCTCTGATACAGCTTTTTATTCGAGATCAAGCGAAAACGCTTCATCTTCACGATCCTGATCAGCCGGAGGCACAACGGCCTCCTGATCGAGCGCATAATGATCTCGAATCTTTATCTCGATCGAATGCGCAATGTCCGGGTTCTCTTTCAAGAACTGTTTCGAATTCTCACGTCCCTGTCCGAGACGCTCTTCATTATACGAATACCAGGCACCACTCTTATTCACAATATCAAGCTCTGTACCGATATCAAGCAGACTGCCTTCTCGGGAGATCCCTTCTCCGTACATAATGTCTACTTCGCCGATTTTAAACGGCGGCGCCACTTTATTTTTTACAACTTTAATTTTCGTGCGGTTACCGACCATGTCATTTCCCTGCTTTAACGTCTCTACACGGCGCACATCGAGGCGCACACTCGAATAGAATTTCAAGGCACGTCCACCCGGTGTTGTCTCCGGATTACCAAACATCACGCCAACTTTTTCACGAAGCTGGTTGATGAAGACCGCAATTGTTTTGGACTTGTTAATCGCACCAGCAAGTTTGCGAAGCGCCTGTGACATCAGACGCGCCTGTAAACCGACGTGAGAATCTCCCATATCGCCCTCGATTTCTGCTTTTGGAACGAGCGCAGCTACCGAGTCGACCACAATAATATCGACTGCACCAGAGCGAACGAGTGCTTCCGCAATCTCAAGCGCCTGCTCCCCTGTGTCTGGCTGGGACAAAAGAAGTTCATCGATGTTAACACCGAGCTTACTTGCATATATCGGATCCAACGCATGTTCTGCATCAATAAACGCAGCTGTGCCGCCCGTTTTCTGTACTTCTGCGATTGCATGCAACGCTACTGTCGTCTTACCAGATGATTCCGGACCATAAATCTCAATAATACGGCCACGCGGATAACCGCCAATCCCTAATGCAATATCAAGAGCGATAGAGCCGCTCGATACAACAGATACCTGATGGCTTGCAGCGACCTCCCCTAATTTCATAACAGAACCTTTACCAAATTGTTTCTCGATCTGACGAAGTGCCTGATCAAGTGCCGCCTTGCGATCGGACAAAGCAATCGCTCCTTCCTCTATATCAATATCATATTAATTAACCAACTGATGTACTCTCATTTTACCTCTTTTCTACCCAGTTGCCAAGCTTTTTTCACGAACATTTATTCGCTTATTGCAGAAAATTTGAATTTTTTACCATTTAAATGTTAACTAATTTTATTTTTAAGTTGACAAAAGGATCGGTGATTTTTATGCTAAAAAAGAATTTACTTGAAAAGGAGGCAATTGACTTGACTACCCGTTCGACTCTTCCGGCTACCGGAATGGTACTGGCCGCGATGTTTGCCGCACTCACAGCTGTAGGTGCTTTCATCAAAGTACCTGTACCAGTCGTCCCATTTACGCTACAAGTTCTATTCGTCTATTTTGCAGGCTCTTTACTCGGAAGCCGGCTTGGATTTATAAGCCAGCTTGTATACATAGCAATTGGCCTAGCAGGAGTTCCTGTATTCACAGAAGGCGGTGGCATTGGCTACATACTCAAGCCTACGTTTGGCTATCTCATTGGATTTGCATGTGCCGCCTACATTATCGGGCGCATGATCGAGGCAAAACCTGCACCGCGTCTGCGTGATTTTATGCTGGCTCATTTTACCGGCCTTGCTCTCGTATATCTAGCCGGTACTTCCTATCTGTATGTAGCCATGAATTTTATCTCGAACACTCCTTTTACTCTCTGGCAAACATTCAAGTACGGTTTCGTGTTAGCCGTTCCGGGAGACATTATCCTTTGCCTGTTCGCTTCGGTTATCGCCGCCCGGGTGCATCGTCAGCTCGCCCCGTTTCGGGCACGAATGAAAGGAACGATGCAAGCATGAGTACACACGGCTTATTCATTACCGGAACCGATACCGGAGTCGGCAAAACACTCGCCACTGCCTGTCTGACTGCCCTATTGACTGAATCAGGGATAAATGCGATCCCTTATAAACCAGTACAGAGCGGGGGCATTGCGACGGGGGCTGGCTTACTTGCAGAAGATGTTCTATTTTACCAAGATGTTTGTGACCTGCCGCACACCCAATCACAACTATGTAGCTATTGCCTCGAACCGGCCTTCTCCCCTCATCTGGCAGCGCGAGAAACCGGTGTGCACATCGATCCTGCTCGCATACGCGCACAATTCCATCAGCTTACCCGCTCACATGATGTTGTACTCGTCGAAGGAGCAGGGGGACTCGCTGTACCGATTGCAGAGACCGACAGCGGATTGTACATGACGATTGATCTCGTTCGCGAGCTACGCCTTCCGCTTCTGCTCGTTACGCATGCAGGACTTGGCACGATTAATCATACGGTACTAACCGTTGAATATGCCCGCTCTCATCAGCTTACGATCATTGGGCTTCTAATCAATCGGATGCCCGATGTGCCAACGATCATGCAACAAGATAACATACGAATGATCGAAAAACTAACCGGCATTCCTGTACTCGGAATCATTCCTGAACTAACAGATGCGAGTCCATTTGGTGTTCGACAGGCATGGTCAGATCTTACACGACACATCAAGATTGAAACGATTCTTCAGAAAATAAAAGCGGAATAAGGAGCGTACTATGACATACACATTCGCTGAACTAGATAAATGGGATAAGGACTATGTCTGGCATCCGTTTACCCAGATGAAAACATACCGGCAGGAACGCCCGCTTATTATTGAACGTGGCAACGGCAGTTATCTGTATGATATAGAAGGAAACCGCTATTTAGATGGGTATTCATCACTCTGGGTGAATGTTCATGGCCACAATCATCCCGAGTTGAATCAAGCTCTCACAGATCAGGCCGCACACATCGCGCATTCTACTTTACTTGGAGCCGCGAATGTTCCTTCGATTCTACTTGCCAAGAAACTGGTGGAGCTAACACCGGCTGGACTAGACAAAGTATTTTATTCGGATTCTGGCTCTACTTCGGTAGAAATCGCACTAAAAATGGCTTACCAGTATTGGAAGCTAAAAGACGCGGAACGGTATGCGGACAAAAATAAGTTTATTTCCTTACGCGAAGCGTACCATGGGGATACAATCGGTTCGGTTAGCGTAGGTGGAATGGACACCTTCCATACGATTTTTAAGCCGCTGTTGTTCGAACGCATCGAGATGCCTGCTCCCTACACCTATCGCATGACAGCAGACAATGACCCAGAAACATGCAAAGTTCATTGCTTAACCGAACTCGAAGCAATTCTGCGCGAGCATCATGAAGAAATCGCCGGGCTGATTATCGAGCCGCTTGTACAGGGGGCAGCCGGTATGTTGACGGCTCCAGATGGGTTTTTGCATGGTGTGCGTGAACTTTGCACCCGCTATCACGTTCTAATGATCGCAGATGAAGTGGCGGTTGGCTTCGGACGTACCGGTACATTGTTTGCTTGTGAGCAAGAAAATGTAAAACCAGATTTGATGTGTATAGCCAAAGGATTAACAGCAGGCTACCTGCCGCTTGCTGCCACACTCACGACGGATGACGTATACAGCGCGTTTCTTGGCGAGCCACATGAGCTGAAAACATTTTTCCACGGCCACACGTATACAGGCAATCAACTCGCCTGTGCTGTAGCCTTAAAAAACATCGAGCTTCTAGAACGTGACGGACTGATCGAGACGTTACCCGAAAAAATTGAATTTCTCACGCAGCGTCTTGCAGCCTTTCGTGACCTGACTCATGTAGGGGATGTTCGGCAGCGCGGCATGATGATTGGAATCGAGCTGGTGCGTGACCGGGCAGCAAAAGAAGTTTTCCCTCCGTCTCTCGGAGTCGAACACCGGGTCATTCTTCATGCCCGCCAGAATGGCGCGATCATTCGGCCACTTGGTCCTGTCATTGTGCTGATGCCCATACTGGCCATGAGTATAGACGAACTGGACGAACTGCTGACGATTACATATGAAGCGATTAAAACGGTAACGATTGAAGCAGGACAAACAATATAACGCCATAATAAAAAAAAAGGAAGCTGCTCATTCAGCTTCCTTTTTTGTATGACCTATTTAGTCTCATTTATTCCGCTTTGTGCGCGGCTTTGCCGGTTCAATGTTTACACGCTTCCCTCTCAGACGGGAATGACGCAACGCTTCATATACAAATGGCGCAATCTCCTGTGATACTTCAAGGAACGTGAAGTTCTCAAACACATCAATGCGACCAATCGCTTTGGTAGAAGCACCGACAAGCTCAGCGATCTCCTTATTCAACTCTCCTGGCTGAATATCCGCTGTTCGACCAAGATTAAGGAAGAAACGGACCATACCTTTCGAAGCTCCCGTATCCCCGAAATCATACGCTTCTTCTTCCGCAGACGATACCGATGAAGAAAATGCGAGTGAGAGCGCAGCAACCGCGATTTTCTCAGCCGGATACTCCGCCTGTAATTGCTTGATAACGTCGGCGTACGGAGTTACATCCGCCTCCCCTTCCATAAGCGCGATCAGCTGCTCTTTCCAGATGGACTGCTGACGCTCCATTACTTCTTCAAATGATGGGACAGTACGCGACTGCAACGTTGTTTTCGATACCTTCTCAATCGTACGCAACTGTTTCATCTCACGCGGCGTAACGAGTGTCATCGCAATCCCATGGCGGCCAGCCCGGCCTGTCCGGCCAATGCGGTGCACGTAACTTTCCGGATCCTGCGGGATGTCGTAGTTCACCACGTGGGAGACATTGCCTACATCGATGCCACGCGCCGCTACATCGGTTGCAATAAGCAGTTCAATGGTAGAATCGCGGAACGACTGCATCACTTTATCGCGCTGCGCCTGGCTTAAGTCACCATGCAAACCACTTGCCATATAGCCGCGCTCCTGAAGCGCTTCGGTGAGCTCATCTACGCCACGCTTCGTACGACAGAATACAATACCAAGGCCAATCTCTTCACTGTCAAGAATACGGCACAGACTCTCGAGCTTGCTTCGTTCAAACACTTTGTAATAAACCTGCTCAATGTTTGGGGCCGTCACTTCCTTGCGCGTGATCGTAACAGTTTCTGGATTGCTCATATATTTGCGAGAGAGACGCAAAATTTCCTGCGGCATCGTAGCAGAGAACAGAAGTGTCTGGCGCTCCGCTGCTGTTTCTTTAATAATCGATTCAATATCTTCCTGGAAGCCCATATCAAGCATTTCATCTGCTTCATCAAGCACCAGCATGTTTACTTGATCGAGTTTTAACGTTTTGCGGCGCAGGTGATCAAGCACCCGGCCTGGCGTGCCAATCACAACATGCACACCCTGTTTTAACGCACGAATCTGATGTCCAATGGACTGACCACCGTAGATCGGAAGTGTGTGCACCCGCTTGTACTTCGCAATTTTACGCAACTCACCGGACACTTGAATCGCCAGTTCGCGTGTCGGTGTGAGGACGATAGCCTGCACGACATTGCGGTTTGTCATTTTTTCAATTAGCGGAAGGCCAAATGCAGCTGTCTTCCCGGTTCCAGTCTGAGCTTGTCCGATCAGATCGCCACCTTCAAGAATCTTTGGAATGCATTGTTCCTGAATCGGTGACGGTTCTTCGAAGCCCATATCATGAATGGCCTGCTGAATCGTTTTGTGCAGCGCAAAATCAGAGAAATGTGCCATTTAACAACCACCCTTTTTTATTCGCTCAAGCGTCGCAAACAAAGCATGTTTAGCTGCGCGTGTCTGAATGCCCGCCCTTGTGCCAGACAGCTTTACTTCCATTACCCGTGTGCCATCCGCACCGCTTACGCCAATGTATACGAGCCCGACCGGTTTGTTTTCTCCTGCAACAGGTCCTGCTTCACCTGTAATAGAAACTCCATATGTACTACCCAAACGCAAACGCACCTCATCTGCCATAATGCGTGCCACTTCTGCACTGACTGCACCTTCTGAAGCAAGTACCTCATTCGGTACACCAAGCAGATCATTCTTTACTTGATTGGTATAGCAGATAATACTTCCACGCAAAGCAACCGAGCTGCCCGGTACAGAGGTGACCATCTGACTTATGAGTCCTCCGGTTACGCTTTCCGCGAACGCTACCGTTTCCCCACGTTCCGCGACAGCCTGCACAAGCACAGATGCAAGTGAATCGCTACCATAACCATAAATATAGGCTCCGACCCGCTTCTCGATCTGTTCTTCCACTTTTTTAATCATACGAGCCGCTTCCGCCACATCTGCAGCCCGGGCCGTCAAGCGAATGGTCACTTCCGCATCCGCTGCCAGCGGAGCAATCGTCGGGTTCGTCTGGCTGTCAATTAAGTCCATCAACTCTTCTTCGAGAGCGGATTCCCCAATTCCAAAGAAGCGAAGCACCTTCGAATGAACGACAACATTTTCATTCATGCAGGAAAGAATGTGCGGCAGCCCGTATTCAGTAAACATCGGATACAGCTCGCGCGGCGGTCCTGGCAGCATGATAATGAGCTTGTTGTTGTACTCAATTGCCATGCCTGGCGCCATGCCATGATCATTCGGCAACACGTGGCTTCCTTCCACAACAAGCGCCTGCTTGCGATTGTTTTCTGTCATCGGAATGCCGCGCCGCTCAAAATACTTCTCGATTCGGGCCATAGCCCCTGTATCTTCTACCAATGGACGTGCGACAACACGCGCCACGGTTTCTTTCGTAAGATCATCTTTTGTTGGCCCGAGTCCCCCGGAAAACAATAGTAAATCAGATCGCTCAAGCGCCTGCTCAATTACGCTGTACAGTCGTTCGGCATTATCGCCGACAACCGTATGATAGTACATGCCAACGCCAACTTCCGCCAGCTTCTGAGATAAAAACTGGGCATTCGTATTGGCAATCTGTCCGAGCAAAAGCTCTGTCCCTACCGCGATAATTTCCGCTTTCATATTGATGCAATCCTCCCAGAAGACATCTCCAACCTACATGCTACGCGAGCGGGATGACCTGTTTATTTTTCACAAAATATTCAACGCCGGATACAATTGTCATGATAACAGCCAGCCAGACCATAATGGTCGAAAATGGAATGTGCAACGCCTCAAACGGAAAATTCTGCAAGATGAGTGAGGCTACCGCAATAATCTGGAATACCGTCTTCCACTTTCCAAGCTTACTGGCCGCGATGACGAGCCCTTCGGCCGCTGCCACAAGACGCAAACCCGTTACCGCAAACTCGCGGCTGATGATGACAACCGCCACCCATGCATCAAGCCGTTGCAACTCAACAAGTGAGATCAACACAGCGGAGATGAGCAACTTGTCTGCTAGTGGATCAAGAAACTTACCAAGATTCGTAACCATTTTGCGAGAGCGAGCAATGTAGCCGTCAAGCCCATCTGTAATAGCCGCTACAATGAAAATGAGTGCGGCGATACACTCGCTGTATGAAATATATACACTTCCGACTTTAATGCCACCGAGATACTCAAACCGTACAAGCAAAAATAGCATAACGACCGGAACGAGAAAGATACGTACGAGCGTAATCCGGTTTGCGAGGTTCACTTACACAACCTCCCCCGCCAGATCAAAATCGTACGAGTGCGTAATGCGAACGGCAACGATCTGTCCGAGCTCACCTGTATAGCCCGTCACAAACACTTCTCCATCAATCTCGCTCGCATCAAACTGGGAACGTCCCACATATACATCGTTCTTGCCATCGTAGCTTTCAATCAGCACCGGAACCGTTTTTCCGACAAAACGACCGTTGCGCTCTGCCGCGATCTCACGCTGCACTTCCATCAGTTCATTCGCCCGACGTTCGATTATATCCGCTGGAACTTGATCGGCTAGTCTCGCTGCCGCTGTTCCTTCTTCCTGGGAGTACGTAAACACGCCCAGACGATCGAACTGAATGTCTTGCAAAAATGTTTTCAGATTCGTAAACTCTTCTTCTGTCTCACCTGGGAAGCCAACGATGATCGATGTGCGAAGCGCCACATCTGGAACCGCCGTACGAATTTTGCCAACCAGTTCGCGGATATCACGCTGACGTCCTGGACGGAGCATACGTTTCAATACTGCATCTTCACTATGCTGAAGCGGCATGTCAATGTATTTACAAACTTTCGGATTGGAGGCGAACTCTTCAATCAACTCGTCCGTAAAGTAGCCTGGATAAGCGTAGTGTAGACGAATCCATTCAATCCCTTCCACTTCTGATACTTCGCGCAGGAGCTTGTGCAGCACACGCTCGCCATACAGATCAAATCCGTAGTTCGTGGAATCCTGGGCAATCAAATTCACTTCTTTAATGCCCTGTGCTGCCAGTTCTTTCGCTTCTGCTACAACGGATTCAATCGTGCGGCTGCGGAATGCGCCACGCAGCTGTGGAATGATACAGAATGTGCATTTGTTGTCGCACCCTTCGGCAATTTTAAGGTAAGCCGAATACGTACCAGCTTCAACTTTCCGACGGGCTGCATTTTCATAAGAAAAGGCCGGATTACCGACAAATACTGGTTTCTTGCCTTCGAGGGATTCTTCAATAATACGCGTAATTTTATCAAAATCGCCAGTACCGACAATACCGTCAATTTCCGGCATTTCATTCATCAATACTTCTTTATAGCGCTGAGTCAAACAACCGGCTACAATGAGAGATTTAAGATTGCCGCTTTCTTTCAGATCTGCTACATCCAGAATCGTATTGACCGATTCCTCCTTGGCGGCATCAATGAAGCCGCATGTGTTGACAATTACAACATCAGCTTCCTGGGGGTCTTCGACGAGAACATAGCCGCGCTCATCAATCAACTGCGACATGATATCGGAGTCGACCAGGTTTTTTTCACACCCAAGGGTGATAATCGCGACTTTTTCTGCTGCTGTTTTTTCCACTGTGTATTTCCTCCGTCCACGGACAAACCTGTCCATTTTTCCACCTACAAGTATAATATACCGATAAATCACATGTCAAAAGAAAGAGAAGCGCCAGCATTCGGTGGCAGAGACGGGAAGAGAAAAACTCGTCACTTCATTGCGTTCGACGAAGAAGCGATTCCTGTCCGCTTCAGAGGATGTGCAAACTTGCCCACAAACAGGAAACAAAGAAGCGCAACCCTAGAAGAATTGTGGGCAAAAGCCAGTTCGCCCATCCTCTTCCGCTGAGAACTCCCGCAAAGGCGTTCCTCTGTTTTTCTCTTCCCGTCTCCGAACGAATGCTGGCTACTTCACTTAACTAGTCTTTGAAGGCAGATTCTAGGATGAATGCAGAAAGGGCTGTTCCATCGTGCCGATGGAACAGCCCCGCTCTAGCTTCTATAATCTACAACGCATTTGCTTTAAAAGTTTGTATAAAATGCGGGCAGCAAAGCGTGTCAGGAGCGGGGAAGAGAGAAAGTAAGGAGCATTTTTATGCACCTGCCCAGCGGAAGGAGGCTGGCAGACGTGCTTTTGTCCGCAATCTGCTCCTTGAGAGTTCCCTTCGGAAGCGCTTTGCGGGCGAGTCTGCCGGACTTCTGAAGCGGACAGCATCTACTTCTTTGAAAAGTGCATAAAACAGCGACGCACTTCTCTCTTTCCCGCTCCCCGCCCACACTTTACGGCGACTACATCTTTTTAAACAAACGTTATAAAGCCGCCCTACTTCCGTACGATCTTAATCTTTTGCGAGCCGTTCTTACGTGCTCCAGATGTATCAACGGGCTGGCCGTTCACAAGCACGTCCACGTCACGAGCACGAACGATGCTAAGTCGTGCTTCGCTTCCGTCTTTCACTTCGAATTCCCGACTTTCGCCTTCTTTGAGTGTAGCCTGATCAAGCATGCCGTTCTCATTTGCTATCGACATCCAGTGCGCCCCTGTTTTCACAGTGACTTTTACTTTAACCGTCTGTGCTCCTACCAGATCGTAGTTGAGCGTAGAACCGGTTTTCGGAGCTGGCGTCAGCTTGCCTTCTGTAGCAGGCTGTGGAGTTGGAGCCGGTGTCGCTGGTTTCTGTGTTACTGTTTTCTCCGGTGGCGGCACCGGCATCTTGCTTTTATCAGCAGTTGGCGTTGTCGGCTGCGTCTTCTGGGTCGGTGCCTGCGGTGCAGCGTTCTGTCCATTCAGCCACTTAATCGCGCCACCGATAACAATGAGCACAAGAACCGCAAATAAACATAGCAAAATGCGCGACATCCACTTGCCACTGCCATCGCTGCCTTCCTTGCGCGACTGACGCGACTGACGCAGCGGAGTTGGTGCCTCTTCTACCTTGGGTGGACTTGGCAGCTCAGAACCGTACTCAGAGAGAAGCTGCTCCGAATCAAGCCCAACCGCTTCGGCATAATTTTTAATAAATGCTCGGGCGTAAAAATGCCCTGGGAGCACATCGAAATTACCAGCTTCAATTGCCTCAAGATAACGGCGCTGGATCTTCGTTATTTCTTGAATGTCCGTCAGCGACATTCCTTTATCCTGTCTGGCTTTCTGTAATACCTGTGTGAGCTCAGACACCATATCCACCTCCTACTTTTCCCATCCCGTCTTACGGGATATCAAAACCAGAAAAGCCTGTCTCAATATTTTCATACGTAATTTCTTCATCTGGATGATTGCGCAGTTCAATAATATAGTCGAAATCCGTTAGATCATATTCCGTCTCACGCACGAAAATATCCGGATGCTCAACGACTTTCGTATACGGCATACGGAGAATTTCACGCACCAGCGTCACATGCTTCTCTGTGCTCCGCATCGTCGACACAATCCCATCAATCATATATATATGTTGGCCGCTCATCTCATCGATCGTTAACTGATTGCGCACGGTCTGGCGAAGCAGCGTGGACGAGATGAATGTCCAGCGCTTGTTGGCCGATACACAGGCTGCAACAGTTGATTCCGTCTTCCCAACGCGCGGCATGCCCCGCACCCCAACAAGCTGATGCCCGTCCCGCTTGAAAATCTCGGCCATAAAATCGACAAGCATCCCGATCTCTTCTCGTACAAAGCGGAATGTTTTCTTATCTTCTGCATCGCGTTCAATGTAGCGGCCGTGACGAACGGCAAGGCGATCAATTATAGTTGGCTGCCGTAATTTGCGTAGCGTAATGTTCTCCACTTTTTCAAGTACGCTTCCAAGCAACTCAATTTTTTTGGCGTCATCTGTCTGAACAAGCATCCCACGACGGCGATTAATTTTGCCGTTCAGCGACTCCACTCCGTTAATCGTTACAATATTGATGGATAACATACCAAGGAGGGAAGCGACGTCCCCGAGCAAACCTGGTCTGTTCTTATGAATTTCGTATTCGAGATACCAATCCTGCTTTTCCGTCTCCATCCTGCGCCTAACGCCCTTTCTCACCTGTTCTTCCATACCGACATTATTCTACACTAAAAAATAAAATTCTTCCAACATAAATAAAGAAAGATACAAGGAAAACTTGCAAAAATAGAAAATCCCCTCTGAAAAAGAGGGGACGACCCGCATTACTGCTTTTTGTTCTGCACGTAGTTAATCATAACACTTGCCATTGCGCGGCGTTCCTCATCGTTTCCTGCATCCCACAGTTCTTTCAGCAGACGCTCTTCATCGTTTTTCGGATCTACTTGATTGGACAAATAGCTACCGATCTGGTAGGCAGCGTTTTCCATTGTATCACGATTCATACCGCTGCTTGCTGCCTGTGTAACACGGCTGGCAAGAAAGTGTTTCCAGTCATCGAAGCTCTCAAGGATTGACATGTAACTTCCTCCTTCATGTTGGCATTGCAGGGGGTATGCTTCCCCTCCATTTGTAAGATGCCACATGCCTTCCCTTTTTATACACGATGAATTAGCAAATCCAGGCTCCGTTCGGACTAATCACCTGCCCGTTCACATACGCCGCTTCCTCCCGTGCAAGAAACGCTGCCACCGCTGCTACTTCTTCCGGTGTGCCCGCTCGCCCGGCAGGGATGTCGTCTGCAATCGATGCTAGCTCATCCGGACTGAATGCATTCGTCATCATCTCGGTCGCGATCATTCCCGGGGCAATACAATTGACCGTAATGCCCGATGGCGCTACTTCCTGGGCAAGCGCTTTGGTAAACGAAATAACGGCGCCCTTAGCCGTAGAATACAATACTTCAAAGCTTGCTCCGGTTAATCCCCACACTGACGAGACCGTAATGATGCGTCCAAATCCCTGGCGGACCATATCCGGTACGGCCTGGCGAGCGCAGAAAAATGGGGCCCGCACATGCACATTCATCATGGCATCCCACTCCGCTCCGGTCACGTCCTGAATCAGTCCATAGCGACTTATGCCTGCATTTAGCATGAGAACATCTGGTGTACGGGGCAAGCCCGCCTCCCAGTCCACAATCCCGTCTGTCCGCGAAAAATCGGCCTGTATAAGTGTGACATGAGCACCTGCTGTGCGACAAATCTCCGCCACACACTCCGCTTCTTCCTGCGCTCGATTATAATGAAGCACGAGATCATATCCATCTCGCGCGAAGCGGACAGCCATCGCTGCCCCAATTCCCCGGCTCGCACCTGTAATGCCCGCAAGCCTTCTATGACGTTCCTCCACTGATTCTCTCCCTCTCTATGTTACTGCTTCGTCTCAGGAGACTTAACAATCGACACGGAAAGCTGATCGAAGTCGATATGTTCACGCAACCGCTCATTCACATCCGCAAGCGTAATGGCTTCTAGCACATCCGCGCGGCGGAATAGATCCGTGCCCCCGAATTTGTATTTCGTAAAGGAGTTTGCGATAAACTCCACAGAATTCAGTGACCGTAAAAATTCCCCTGTTTTCTTTTTACGCGACAGCTCAAATGACTCGGCATCAATTCCTTTCGCCACGATGTTTACAAGCTCGGCGCGAACTGTAGACACAAGCGCATCCGGATCTTTTGTATCACCGCCGATCAACGAAAAGCCATACGCCACTTCTCCCGAGTAATCCGCACCGAAACTATCCGTAATCAATCCTTCGTCATACAGCTGCTGATACAGAGCCGAACTCGGGCTAAACAGCACATCCATGACAATTTCAGTGGCAACCTCCCGTTTTAACAAGGCTTCTCCCGTCAGACCCGTCTCTTTGTCCTTAAAGCCGAACATACACTTTGGCACACCGACTGGTAAGTGAACGATAGAACGTTCTTGCGCTACTGAAGTCGGCTCTTCTGGGTAGAAGCGCGGGATCTCTGCCTGCTTCTCGTACGGCTTTGCGGCCTGGTTGCGGCGTACAAGCTCGATCATCTCATCCGGATTCACAGCGCCTACGATGAACAGCAGCATGTTGGACGGATGATAGAACGTGTTGTAGCATTCATACAGCAGATCCTTTGTAATCGCACTGATCGATTCGACTGTTCCGGCAATGTCGATCTTAATCGGATGATGATGATAAAAATTCGCAATGAGCCCAAAATACACCCGCCAGTCTGCATCATCATCATACATACGGATCTCCTGGCCGATGATCCCTTTTTCCTTCTCCACATTCTCATCCGTAAAATGCGGATCTTGCACAAAATTCAGCAGGGTCTCCACATTATGCGGAACATCCTGAGTGCTTGAGAACAAATACGCTGTTCTATCGAAGCTTGTAAAGGCATTAGCGGATGCACCATGCGCCGAAAATTCAGCAAACACATCGCCTTCCTTCTGCTCAAACATCTTATGCTCCAAAAAATGCGCAATGCCGTCTGGCACATGCAGACGCTCCTTGCCCGGCTGTGTGAATTCGTTATCGATGGAACCATATTTTGTTGTAAAAGTTGCATATGTCTTACTAAATCCCTGCTTCGGCAAAATGTATACCTGCAGGCCATTCGGAAGTTCTTCGTAATACAACGTTTCATTCAGCTGGTTATACTGTACCGTTCTCATCAGGCTTCCTCCTTCCCGCTTAGGAAATAAATCGTATCCATCTGCACCTGCCGGGCGACGCGCGCAATGTCTTCTTTCGTAACGGCTTGAATGGCCTCTAGTGTTTCCTGAAGCGAACGACTTTTACCTGCAAGTCGTCCGTTATAATCCATGCTCACAATCGCTGCGGCGCTGTCCTGTGTTTCCCGCAGCTGGTTAATGAGCATCGCCTTTGTCTGATTCAGCTCGAGGTCGCTGATGTCGCCATTCTCCATCATCGTTAGCTGCTCTTTAATAATACGAAGTGCTTGCTCATAGTTGGCAGTTTCCACGCCAGACATAATCATGCACAGCCCCTTCTGACTTTCTAGCTGTGAAACAGCATAGTAAGCAAGCGACGCTTTTTCCCGCACGTTCATAAACAGTTTGGAATGCGGAAAACTACCGAGCACGCCATTATACACCATAAGAGTGACATAGTCGCGGTCGGCGTATGTAATGCCGGTGCGCAAACCAATGTTCAGCTTGCCCTGGGCAACATTCATTTCTTCTTTTACTGCGCGGGCCGCTTCCGGTGCCGATTTTTGCGCTATCGGTGGCAGCGTTTGTCCGCCGTAAGCCGGAAGCGACACATAGCGGTCGATTAATGTCTGCACTTCATCCGGATTCACGTCCCCTATCACATACAGGTCAATCGGATACGATGTTAGCACATGCTGATAAAATTCATACAGCGACTGCGGGGTGATCCCGCTGATGTCTTCCTTGCGTCCGTACGAAAGCAGGCGATACGGTTCGTCTTTGCACATCTCTTCAACCAGGCGCTGGTTGGCATAGCGCATTTTATCATCAATCAATCCTTCAATTCGCTTCGCCAGGGCTTCCTTCTCAAGCGCTACGAACTTCTCGGAGAATGCCCCGCTCTCCACCAGTGGATGCAGCAATACGTCTCCGAAGAAAGCAACTGCCTTCTCAAGTAGTGGTTCTGCCTCATGCAGGAATTTTTCGTTCGCCACTTCGAGATACAACTGAATAATCTGGCGTTCGCCTCGCTTCATCACTCCCGTACTAAAAACAGCGCCGTATAACGCATCAAGATGACGCTGAAGACGCGCCGGGTCAGGATGATTGGCCGTCCCGCGCGCCAGCACATTCGGCAGAAGCGCACCCTTCGTTACAAGCTGTTCATCAAGCGGCAGCGCGATGTGCATAAGTATGGTCGTTGTCTTGAACTTGTCAGTCGGAAGCACATGCACACTGCGGCCCGGATTCGTATGGCTTACAAATGTTAATTCACTCATATCGTCGCTCCTTTCTCTCTTCCCTTATTGTACCCCATCTGGAAGAGCACACCAACATTCTGCTACAAATCAGACGTAAAGTGATGTGTTTCCTCTTCCTGGCTTTCTTCTTCCGTCATCGCATGCATGCGACCACAATTAGGCTCTAAGCAAAGCATCCCCACCAGGTTGCTATCCTGATACGGCATCCCATATTGACTGCCGCAATACGGACATTTCCACGTCATAAATAAAAACCCCTTTCCAGTCATACTCTTTGTAGTCTGTACCGGGAAAGAAGTTTTAAACAGCACGTTACGCCTATCCTGTTATTTCATCTATTTTACTTTCTTTAATGTATATGCAAGTACAAGGGGGAGCTGTCTGTCGAAATGCTGCTGATTGCGTCTATTTTTGCGCTTCCCCGGGAAATGTTGCACACACGAGAACGATTGCAAAGTGGAGGCTATCCCAAAGGACAGAACATGACGAGCAGGACAGCTGTTTTTTGTGGGATCGACAACGTATGGTGGTGAGGGAGTGGGAGAAGGGATAAGCCGTTCGTTTCGGTACGCTTACAGGGAAGCGGCGGCTGTCCGCTCCGAGAGCCCGGCTAACTCGCCCGCAAAGAAAAAACTACGATGTTGGTTCACCGAAGCGTTGCGGGCACCTTTTGTGGGCGAGTTCGCCGGGCACCTGGAGCGGACAGTTATAACTTCCCTGTAAGCGTACCAAAGTGACGAGGCCCCGCCCGATCCCACTCCTCCACCACACTTTGTAGAAAACCTACAACAATAAAAAAGAGGCTGCCTCAATCGCCGTGTTACAGCTTTTGAGACAGCCCCCGCTGATTCTAGTTTATTGCTGCATATTCGTGCTAGGCGTAGCAACAATGAGCGAATCAAGCTGACGCAACCAGCCGTTCGATGCACAAAGATTAGCTTCCATCTCTACCAGATCTGTTGTCGTGTTTAGAAGCCGGGCTAACTCGCCTACCTCTACACGTCCCTTTTCCCATACAATCGATAGTAGTTCGTTTCTAAACATGATGTGCCCCCTCTCTTATTGCATCGCTTGTATTACTATATATAGTATACTCTATTTTTTATGAATATTTTGTCTTTTTATGTCAAGGTCTACTCTCTTTTTTACGCGCCTATTCGGCAAAGTCCTCCTCTCACACTGAAACCATCGCGCCGTATGAATGTGCTGACGAGCTTACATATGACATTGATAAGCATCTGTCTTCTTTATCTTGACAGGTGCTTTTTCGCGTTTTACAATCCATGCAAGCACATACTTGCATGGAAATGATAAAAAAAGGAGCGAGGTAATTGGAAGGCACCCTCAACGAGACACGCGAAAAAATTTTACAGGCTACCATTACACTCATGCGAGAAAAAGGAATTAAAGCAATGACTACCCGATCAATTGCAGAAGCCGCCGGGGTTAATGAAGTGACCCTGTTTCGCCATTTTGGAAACAAAGCCGGTCTGATTGGGGCAGCAGTCGCCGCATTCTCTTATGTACCTAGCATTACAAAGGCGTTCCAGGAAACGATTACGTGGAATCTCGAACACGATCTTTATTTGTTCAGCAAAGCGTATTTTGATGTGATGGAACAAAACCGCGATGTGATTGTAATCGGCTTCAAAGAGGCCGATCAGCTACCGGAACTCCAAGAAGAAATCGCCAAAATTCCCCGCCAGCTCAAAGTTCTGCTGATTGAGTATTTAACCGAAATGCAGCGGCGCGGACATGTGATCGAGACGAATATTGAAGCCCAGGCCATGCATTTTATCTGGACGAATTTTGGTTATTTTATTTCCCGGGCACGGTTTCAACAGCGGATTACTACGCTTACGCATGATGAATTTATCCGCAGTTGCTTACACATATTCGCACGCGGACTGACTCCGTAATTTTTTTGAACATCATGCAAGTATGTGCTTGCTTTACAGCATGCTGAGGAGGAGTTGTGATGGATAAAAAGAAAGTGGCCCGCACACTAATCGGGGGCGTTGTTGTGGCAGCGCTCGGGGTGGCCGGGTATTACGGGTATGAAGATTACTACTATGTCAAAACAGAAGATGCGACTGTGACCGGAGATATTTACAAAGTGGCTTCCACGATTCCCGGCAAGATTGCCCGGGAGACATTTGAGGAGGGCAGTCAGGTAAAGGCGGACGACATTTTGTTTGAACAGGAACAGACGAACGTCAGCAGCGTAGACAATGCCTTCGTCCGTTCTCCGATCACAGGTGTTGTGCTGCAAAAAATCGCCAAGCCAGGAGAAGTCGTCGCAGCAGGCAGTACCCTTGCGACCGTTGTTAGCAAGAAAGATTTGTACATTAAAGCCAATATTGAAGAGACAAACGCGAGTCAAATTAAGATCGGCCAGCCTGTTGATATCGAGATTGACATGTATCCAGGCAGTGTATTCCACGGCAAAGTTAAAGAAATTATGGAGGCAACTCAGTCCGCATTCTCCTTGCTTCCACCGATGAATACTGGAGGCAACTTTACCAAAGTAACCCAGCGCGTGCCAGTCAAGATCGCTTTCACAGACGGCCCGTATGATTTCAAGCCAGGACTGAACGCTGTCGTGAAGATCCATGTGCGATAAGGGGGCAATCTAATGAAACCTTCTTTTTGGCCCGCCCTGTTCGCTATCGTAACCGGCACATTCATGGCGATCCTCGATACGAGTATTGTAAACGTCGCCCTGCCCAAAATGATGAATGTATTCGGCGTGTCCGCATCCGAAATTCAGTGGGTGCTCACCTCGTACACACTGGCGATGGCCGCAGTCATCCCTCTCACCGGCTATCTCGGCGATCGATTTGGCATGAAACGGACGTATATCGGCGCCTTTATCTTGTTTACAATCGGTTCACTGTTGTGCGGCATTGCCTGGAGCAACACCAGTATGATTGTTGCTCGCATCATTCAGGCAATCGGAGGTGGCATGCTCATGCCAGTTGGGCAGGCATTAATCTACCATGAGGTCCCACAGGAGAAAATGGGACCAGCAATGGGGGTATTCGGTATCTCGGCCATGGTTGCGCCCGCTGTGGGACCAACATTGTCTGGCTATATTGTCGAGCATTTAGACTGGCATTTTATTTTTACACTTAATGTACCGATCGGAATCATTGGCATCCTGCTCGCCTGGACATTCCTGCGGGAAACGCCGATTCGCAATGATCTTCGCTTCGATCTGCCCGGCTTTTTGTACTCAGCTCTTATGCTCACCACTCTGCTTCTAGCGGTAGCAAAAGGAGAAGAAAAAGGCTGGACATCGTTTTATATCATCATCCTGCTCATGGCATCCTTTATTTGTTTGCTGTTGTTTGTCTACCGGGCGCTAACGACCGAACAGCCCATTTTGAACATTCGTCTGCTGGCCATTCCTGATTTTACGCTCGGCATGGCGGTGAACTGCCTGATGATGATCGGCATGTTTGGCGTCGTCTTCCTCATCCCGATTTATGCTGAGAATCTGCTTGGCTATTCTGCCATGGAAACAGGTGTGCTAATGCTGCCGCAAACGCTGGCCCAGGGGTTCATTACATTCATTACATCAGCGATTTTGCTCAACCGGATGGGCGGTCGAAAGCTGATTCTGCTTGGACTTATTATTTCTTCTGTAAGCGGTCTTCTGCTCATCCACCTGAATGACAAAACATCGTACGGCTACATCCAGCTCGTCCTGCTTCTGCGCGGCTTCGGTCTTGGCTTCTGTATGATGACATCGATGCAATTGCCGCTCCAAGCACTTGCACGGGAACAAACGGGTGGCGCAACAGCCCTGCTGAATGTGGCGCGACAGATCGCAATGTCTGTCGGGGTTGCCGTTCTTACGTCTGTCTATCAAACACAAGGAACGAAGCATGCTGTGCACTATGCCGAAACGGTAACAGCAGACAATCTGCCCACTTCCACCTACTTATCCACCATGCAGCAGCAATATATAGGGACAGGACTTGATAGTTCGCAAGCATACGGACAGGCGCTTGCATCAGCAGCAGGGCTCGTTCGCAAATATGCAGCCATTCAGGCACTCGACGATGCATTGCTTGTCGCGATGCTATTCCTTGTAGCGGCAATCCCGATCACACTGCTCATTAAAGAAACGAAAACAGCGGCCAGAAAACAAGACGCTCCGCTCGCAGCCGAAGCATAGACCGCTCGCATAACAAGGAGGAATTTTATGAATAAGTCACGATTCATCGCGTCTGGACTTCTGCTTCTAGTAACACTCACCGGATGCGACACCGCCAAACCGGCCAGCCTGGCTATGACAGGCAACGCCAAAGCAGCCGATGCCCAATCGATACCGGGCAAAACAAGCTACTCTGGTCGCCTGACGGCTGTTGTCGAGACAGCAATCGTATCCCGTGTATCCGGTCGGGTATCTGGTGTACATAAAGATGTGGGCGACACTGTCAACCCTGGCGATGTGCTCGTTACACTGGAGCAAACTGACTTAGCCGCACAGCTAAACAGTGCACGCGCCGATCTGGCTGCTGCCGAAGCCAAATACGCCGAGATCAAACGTGGCACTCGCGCCGAAGAGGTTCGCGCTGCCCAAGCCGCCTACGAGCAAGCATACGAGCGCTATCTAGAAGCCAAAAAAGGCAAGCGCCCAGAAGAAATCGCCAAACTGGAAACGGGTGTACTTGATGCCAAAACAGCACTGGACGCAGCCTCTGTCAAATGGAACCGTGCCAAACAGCTATACAATCAGGGCGCACTTGCCAAGCAACCGTATGAGGATGCCGAACTAGCCCTCAAGCAGGCCGATGCCCGCTATGCGAACGCCAAAAGCGATCTCGCACTTGCCAGAGCAGGCTCCACTCCCGAGAATCTACGTGCTCTAGCAGCTACTGCAGAACAGATGAAAGCCTTGCTTACGAAGGCAGAAAACGGAGCCATTCCGGAAGTAAAAGCACAGGCCGCTGCTGTGGTAGATAAATCGAGGGCACTTGTGGACGCGCAAACGTATAATCTTGCAAACAGCACGATCAAAAGTCCGAGTAAGGGCATAGTCGCGACCAAAACCGTTCAAACAGGCGAACTAGCGAGCCCTGCTCAGCCACTCATGACAATCATCAATCTGGATGAAATGTATGTGTCCACCAGCGTGCCAGAGCAGGAACTTCTCCATATTAAGACCGGTCAGCATGCCTCTGTACGGGTTGAATCACTGCAACAAACGTTCTCTGGTGCGATCAAATCAATTAGTCCCAAAGCAGAACCCGACACCAACAAATTTACCGTTAACGTTTTGCTTGCCAATCCAAATCATACGCTACGCTCTGGTATGACGGGGATTATTACCTTTACTACACCATAAAAATAAAACCGGACGGCGGTACTAGCTGTCCGGTTTTATTTTTATTCAGTAACATCTTGTTCACATAATGTGTTTATGGTTGTGCACCTTGCTTTTTCTCATTATCCGCATACGAAATCCAATCACTCCAGCTCCCTGGATACAACTTCACATTGCGATAGCCGATCCGCTCTAGCGCAAATAAGTTCGCACACGCTGTCACACCGGACCCACAATATACAATTACATCCCGATCATGCGGCACATCAGCAAAATGACGCTCCAATTCTTCATGCGTTTTCCATGTGCCGTCATGATTCACAACATGCTGCCAATCGTAATTAACGGCACCCGGAATATGGCCGCCCACTGGATCAACGGTTTCAGCTTCACCCGTATAGCGGTTATACGCACGCGAGTCAATAAGCAGCGCATTGCCGCTAACACAATTTGCCCGAACGTCTTCCATTGATCGCAGCATCTCATCTGCGATACGCGGCTCATAATTTGTCCGCTGTACGTCCGGCACATCTTTCGTAAGCGGATACGCCGCTTTCCATGCCGCATACCCGCCATTAAGCAGCGCCGCCTGTTCATGTCCAATATAGCGCAGCAGCTGATATGCGCGTGCAGCCATTGCTCCATTCTGGTCATCATACAGCACAACTCGCATCTCATGAGTAATGCCCGCTTCTTCGACGGTACGTACGAATGCGTCCACCGATGGCCACGGATGGCGGCCACCGTGCTCTGCTTTCGGTGCTGACAGGTCTCGTTCGAGATCCCAATAGATTGCGCCCGGAATATGACCCTCTTCATACGCTGCTCGCCCCGCTTCCGGGTTCCCTAGCACGAACCGGCAATCAATAATCCGTACATCCTGCTCTTTCTCCCGTTCCTTCAACCATGATACCGTAACAAGTTTGTCCATTATACGCTCCCTCTTCTCCACTGCCCGACTAGCAGGAATTTTAAAACGTTTACAGAACTATCTATAAGTATACCGGAGGAAAAAGGAGGACGACAATTAAAAACATATGACCCTTACAAAATGTAACGGTTATGTCACACAACGATTAGTTGCCCCGCAATATAATAAATGTATCATTGTACTAGTAGCATTTTGACAATCCCGCACTTGCTGGAAAATTGGAGGTGTCTGTCGCCTAGCGCGATATACCATGAGTGAAAAATATGTATACCTGTTCCATGAAGGTAATGCGTCGATGAATGAACAGCTCGGACGTAAAGGTGCCAACCTTGCGGAGATGGCCGGTCTCACACTTCCGGTACCGCCTGGTTTTACCATTACGACGAGCGCATGCCGACGCTTCTACGAAGAAGGAAAAAAGATTCATCCTCTGATTGAGCAGGAGATCTACAACGCACTCGGTTTACTGGAAGAAACAACAGGCAGACGTTTCGGTCATCCGGAAAACCCACTGCTTGTATCGGTTCGTTCCGGCTCATCCACTTCCATGCCCGGCATGATGGATACGGTTTTGAATCTTGGAATGAACGATTATACAGTGTCCGCCTTAGCGAAACAAAACAGGCTGACACACTTTGCATATGACTCGTACCGCCGCTTCATCCAAATGTTTAGCTCCATCGTGCTTGGAGTGGACAGTGATCTTTTTGAAGATGAGCTCGAAAAAACGAAGGAGATAGCCGGAGTCACACAGGATTCACAATTGAACAACGAACAGTTGCTGGACCTGATCGTGACGTTTAAAGACATCGTATACCAGGAGACGGGCCAGAAGTTCCCGCAGGACCCCCGTCAGCAGCTTCTCATGTCCATTGGAGCTATATTTGGTTCGTGGTACAACAACCGGGCGATGATTTATCGGCGCATTCACAAAATCCCGAATCATATCGGAACGGCTGTAACCATTCAGCAGATGGTATTTGGCAACCTGGGCCCGAATTCAGGAACCGGGATCGCATTCACCCGCCATCCGTCTACCGGGGATGATAACCTGTTCGGGGAATTCATGTTTAATGCCCAGGGCGAAGATATTGTGGCGGGCATCCGTACACCCCATTCGCTTGATATACTGCGTCAGAAGCTGCCAGCTGTATATGATGAATTTGAACAGGTGGCCATTCAGCTCGAACGTCATTATCACGATGTGCAGGACATTGAGTTTACCATTGAAGAGGGCAAGCTATACATTTTGCAGACACGATCTGCCAAGCGGACAGCAGAAGCAAACATTAAAATCGCAGTTGATATGGCGAATGAAGGCCTGATTACAAAAGAAGAAGCGATGTTGCGCGTAGATCCGGCTTCCCTCTCTCCACTCATGCAGCATACGATTGATCCGGAGGCAGACTTAGAAGTACTTGGCTACGGGCTTGAAGCAAGCACCGGAGCAGCCACCGGCATTATTGTATTCGACGCAGAAGAAGCGGAACGCCAGCACCGCACCGGACATTCGGTTATTCTTGTCCGCCAGGAGACAACACCGGAAGATATTCATGGTATCCTTGCTAGCGCAGGTGTGCTCACCACACGTGGCGGGGTCACAAGTCACGCAGCTGTTGTCGCACGCGATCTCGGCACACCATCTGTTGTCGGATGTGAATCATTCAAAGTAGACATGAAGCAACGCCAGCTGATTACAGATTCAACTGTGCTGCACGAAGGCGATATGATTACCATTTGCGGCTCCACCGGACGGGTCATTCTCGGTGAAGTACCGCTTGTACCGCCTAAGTTCTCACAGGAATTCCGTACACTTCTTAGCTGGGCGAATGAATATAAAACACTGGAAGTACATAGCAGCGTAAACACGCCGCAGGAAGCGGAACTGGCAGCACGCATGGGCGCGGAAGGCGTCGGCTTATGCCGCACTGAGCTCATGTTTATGGACCCAGAGCGTCTCCCGATTGTTACCCAGATGATTCTTGCCCCGACGAAGCGGGACCGGCGCAAAGCGCTGAATAAGCTTATTCCGATGCAAAAATCCGATTTCTGCGGTATCTTCCGCGCAATGGAAGGCAAACCCGTCACCATCCGGCTACTCGATCCGCCGCTACATGAATTCCTGCCAAATCCGTCCCAGCTGGCGATTGAAATTGAACGGGCTCGTGTTGCCGGGGATATCGAACTCCTGACGGAAAAAGAAGCATTGCAGAAGCGAATCAGTGTCCTGCATGAACTCAATCCGTCTTTTGGTCATCGGGGTTGCCGTATCGGGATTACATACCCAGAAATTTATGAAATCCAGACACGTGCTATTGCGGAAGCGGCTCTACAGCTCAAATCACAAGGCATTCTTGTCTACCCGAATATTATCGTGCCCCTTGTCAGCGATTGGCGCGAGATGAAAGCTGTGAAAGAAAACGTGACCGAAGCATTAGAACAAGTATTCAGTGTGTACCGTGACCGCATTGACATTCCAGTCGGTGCCTTTATCGAGCTACCACGCGCCTGCATGACCGCCGATAAAATGGCACAGTACGCCGATTTCTTCACATTCGGAACGAATGATTTAACACAATCAACGTACGGCTTTAGCCGTGATGATGCGGAAGGTAAATATCTCGCTTATTATCTCGATCATAAAATTCTGCCAGAAAACCCGTTCGTTGTGCTCGATGAGGAAGGAGTCGGTCAGCTGATTACGTACAGTATCCAGCAGGGACTCATGCAGAACCCAAATCTTCGCCTTGGTGTATGCGGCGACCATACGAGCGAGAAAAACTCTGTTCTGTTCCTGCAGAATACCGGATTACATTTCATTTCGTGCCTGCCACCGCGCATTCCAGCGGCACGCCTGGCTGCTGCCCAAGCAGCGATTAAGGTAGGAGCTCTATAAGAGAACGTATCAGGCTGTCCCAAAAGCCAGAACATGGCGAACGGGACGGCCTTTTTTTGTAGAATCGACAACGTTTGGTGGTGAGGGAGTGGGAGAAGGAAGGAGCCGTTCGTTTCGGTACGCGACTGCCTTAGTCGCCGTATTACAGCTTTTAAGACAGCATCTTTCTGCAACTTCGCATGCCTACGTTTCGTACATAGTAAGGAAAAGAGAAAGAAGGAGAGGTTACTGTTGGACAATACAAAGAAAGAAAAACGCAGCTGGAAAACGCTTGGCGGCATTGGTGGGTTTCTGCTGCTATTCGGCGGGAAGCTAAAATTCCTGCTACCAATTCTTAAAATGGGGAAATTCGGCACGATGATCTGGACAATGCTCCTATCGATCGGCGCCTATATGTTACTTTATCCGTGGAGCATCGCGCTTGGCCTTGTGGCGATGCTACTTATTCATGAACTGGGCCATGTCTGGGCTGCAAAACGTCGGGGGCTTCCCGTCAGCTTGCCTGCCTTTATTCCGTTTTTTGGTGCGGCTGTCATGATGAAAAAACTGCCGCAGGACGCAGAGACAGAAGCGTATATTGCGATTTATGGACCGTTTATTGGCGGACTAGGTGCAGCGGCAGCGCTACTAGCAGGCTTTGCGACTGGTTCTGAACCACTGTATGTCATTGCCTTCCTCGGTTTCTCGCTGAATTTATTCAACCTGCTGCCGATGTATCCACTTGACGGAGGCAAAATTGCAGCGGCAATCTCCCGCTGGTTATGGGTGATCGGACTCGTGGGGGGACTTGTGCTGATTGTATACTTCAAACTATTTATTCTGCTATTATTCTGGGGAATGTTCGCCTGGGAACTATACAGCAGCTACCGCCGCAAAAAGAAAGCTGCCGCAGTACCGGAACATATCGCTACCTCTCCATTTACTGCACAGTACATCGTCTGGTCGGTTCCGCAGCGTCTGTTTGATGAACAGGGTGCGTTCATTCCAGCAGTTGAACACTCGCGGCGCCTGCCATTCCACCATCTCGGAGATATCGCGGCGCAGAAAGATCTGCTTACCCTTTATTATCCAGGACTTGATCATGAAGAAACTTTCCCATTCGCTGACGGCCTGGTGCATGACGCACAGCTTGTTCAAACACGGGTAGAGGGTAATACTGTACACCTGGGCATCAAACTTGCTGTGGAACGGTATGAACCATTGCCACAGGAGGTTCATATGATCCGTGATGAACCGTACTATGAAGTACCGGCACGCACCCGCTGGATATACGGGGCGGCATACATTGGACTTGCTGCTGTGCTTGCAGCGGGCATGATGTATACATCTATCTTTATGGATGCGGTTCGCTAACACAAAAAGGAGCTCTCGATGAGCTCCTTTTTGCATGTGTCTCGCTTTTTCTGTTTGTGGAATCGTGCAAGTTTGGTGGGGAAGTCGAGAAGAGAGAAGCCGTTCGCCCGGGTACGCTTGGCGGGGAAGTCTAAACTGTCCGCTTCAGGAGCCCGGCGAACTCGCCCGCAAAAGGTACCCACGATGTTTTTCATGGACGGATTGCGGGCAAAGGCCCGTTCGCCAGTCTCCTTCCGCTAGGGGACAAGCGTACAGACGCTCTCTTGCTTCTCTCTTCTCTCCTCCCAACAACGTTTCGATTCAAAAAAGACAAAGTCCAGAATGTACGGCAAAGCCGTACTAAAAGTGTACTTGATTGATGGACTTGCCCAACTTTCGGTAGGAGCGGAGAAGGGAGGCATCACGGAACGCCTGTACGCGCGTTGCCCAGCGGAAGGGATCTGGTGCACGGGCTTTTGCCCATAACTCTTCTGTGAACCTTCATCCTGTCCTTTTATGGGCGAGTGCACTGGAGCCCTGGAGCGGCCAGATTTACTCCCCTGCCAAGCGTACCGAAGTGACAGATGCCTCCCTTCTCCGCTCCTCCACTACACGTTGGGAAGCTCCATCCCCTCCCTCAAGCCACGCTACTCAAGCGGCTTCAGCTCAAACCCATCCTCAAACAACTGCTTATACCGAATGTCCGCAAATGGCACATCCGAATGTGTATAATAACGCGTGTCAAACACAATCCGTCCGTCTTCCGGGAATCCGAGATTATCAAAGTATGGTTTGGCAAGTACAAGTCGTCTCTGAATTTCCGTCCACGCTTCATACTGCCAGCAAATCTCAAGCTTATCGTTGAAGATGCTAAAATGCACGCCGGTCTCTGTAATATACGGCATAACTTTCGTGTGCATAATGTCACCATTCCACACCATCATATCTCCATTCGCAAGCAAAATCCCGCGTGCGTACTTCTCATCACGGTATATGCTTTTCGCGTCACGCCGTGTCGGATTCGTACACAAAAACAAATCATCCAGATTGCCCAATCACTCCACCCCGTTTTATTTATTTATCTTGTAACTTATATTATTTCGTACCCATGAATACATATTCCTGCCTATTACACGTCAGTTTCCTCTTCCAGCCAGTTATAAAATGGGAACTCCTGCGATGTTGCAGCACCGGATTGCACCGCTTCCCGTTTCTCCATCGAACGTGGCTGCTGATGCTTTCGAAACTTCAGACTATGTTCACGTGCTTGCTTGGGGGTACGGATATTCTGGCGATGCCATTCAAACAAAATCCGATCAATATACCGAAAAAACAGCTTACCTGAAATAACTGCTTCCCGCAGGGCTGACATGATAAGCGCTTCAGAATATCCGTCCTGATCAAGCCACATTGCCAGATTCTCGCACTCAATCGGCGACAGCGGACGACCAAACTCTTCTTCAAAAATGGCGTACAAGTTTTTGGTCCGACTCTCTTCCGTTTTCTCCTGCCGAGCCCGCGCCTTCTCCTGCAGACAGGCGACGATTCTCCGATACAACAACGTGAAGCAGTACCATTCCGAACGCACGCCCGTTGTGCTGTCTACTGCTTCCTCAATGGATAGGTACTGCTGCTGCACAAGGCGCTGCATCATTTTCACAATCTCTGCTGCATCCTTCGACATCCGCTCTTCGAGTTCATACAGCGTCGGGAAGCGATTCCCTTCTGTTTTAAATACGAGGAGATGAATGATAAGCATCATCTCCTCGTCTGCTAAACCAATCTGCCGATAATGCCGAAGCAAAAGACTTGGCAACGCCGTTGTTCCCGCTTCCAGCATTTCCAGTATGATATCACTCATCGAAATTCCACCCCTCATGTATGACGATTATAGCAGGATATGATCGACAAGTTTAGTCTTGCAAATCAACTTTCTTTACGTAAGGATACAGACGATGCAACAAGTACAGATATCACATAGATTTTTTACTGGAATTTCACGGGTTTTACGGATACAATTAACGATGGAATAAGAACCGGATCTTCGAACGAAATTCCTCAGTAAAAGCGGATGAAGTTATGCTGTGCCTTCTCATTCGCGGGAAATCTCGCTACTACAACTTTCCAATTATTATGACAACTGCTTATACCATCTTCAAAGCAAATTATAGAAGGGAGAAATGCAATGAACAGTTTGCAAACAAAACTTCTGTTATTTTTCGGGAGCTTAATTCTGTTTGCCGGACTGGTGCTTAGCTACATTCTGTACGCAAGCTCCACAGAACTTGTCCTGTCTTCTGTCGGTACGCAGGCCAAAATCACAGCAGACAAAGCACGGGCACTGGTCGATGTCGACACATTAGCCACCCTGACAACGGAGGCACTCAAAAAAACGGACGATGAAGAAAATGCTAAGCGGGTAACCACTCTGCCAGGCTATGCCGCTATGCGAGAAAAGCTGTATACATACAAAGAAATGAATGGACTGAAATACTTATATACCATGGTAGAAGTCAAACCGGGTACATATGCATACATCGTAGACGGAGCTGCTCCAGATAATAAAGACGTCTCCCTGCCTGGCTTCACGGAAAAAAATGTGTATCCCCAATTAGCTTCTGTTTTCGCAACAAAAACTGCACAAATCGGTGAGCTAAATTACGACGCAGAATATGGGGCGACCATTACGGCTTATGTGCCCGTAACAGATAAAGCAGGGCACATGATCGGCATCATTGGAGCAGACTTTGATGCGACGGCGATTTATACACTCATGAGCAGCCAGAAAAAAAATATGATCCTCACAACCTTCCTTATTCTCTTACTGGCTCTGATCATCACCTATATATTTACCCGTCTTATTGTCCGTCCACTTCGCCGTCTGTCCCATACGGTACAAAAGATTCGTACCGGGGATTTGACCGCACACTTTGCCCACACAGGCAAAGATGAAATCGGACAGCTTGCCCACGCGTTCGAGGAAATGGTGTACGACCTTAATGCAATGATCGGTGGAATTCGTAGCAGTTCACGCCAATTGACTGATTCATCAGGTGAGCTGAATCAGAGTAAAGAAGTCGCTGTCAGTGCCAGCGAACGCATGGTTGAACAGGTCGAGCAACTGAAGTGCGGTGCTGATAACCAGCTTAGCATCATTCAAGATGTGAATCGTACCGTACAGGCAGTCTCTCAAGAGATCGAGAATATTGCAGCTCGGGCCGGGAGCGTATACCAGCGTTCTGAGGCCGCCGCCGCTCTCGCGCGTCAGGGACATACTGATATCGCAAACGCAGTCGAACAGGTGCGAGCCATTCAGACGTTGCAAACATCGCTTGAAGCAGACATCGCCCATCTCGGCCAACGCTCTCAGGAAATTGACGAAATCATCGTAGCTATTAGTGAAATAGCAGAACAAACCAATCTACTCGCCCTGAATGCAGCCATTGAAGCAGCCCGCGCCGGGGAAGCAGGCAAAGGATTCGCTGTCGTAGCAGATGAAGTACGTAAGCTGGCTGAACAATCCGGTAAAGCCGCTAGCCGTATCGCCTATCTGATTCAAGAAATTCAGTCTCATACATCACATGTTATCGAGCAGATGAGCGCTTCCACAGGACAAATCGACAGTGGTGCTACTGTAATCGAACGCTCCGGTAATGCCTTTACCGCCATTCTGGATGCCATTCACACGGTTACCAAACAAATCGAAGAGGTGACCGGATTCACACGTGAGCTAGCTGCAAATAGTCGGACCATTACAGGCTCAATCAGTGAAGTAGAGGCCATCGCCTCCCGCACATCAGCGGCAACTGTCGACTTCGGCATGCTGACAAGTGAGCAGCAGGCGGTCATCGAAGAGTTTACTGCCTCGATTGATGAACTGACACGGATGTCGCACCAGTTGCATGCCCTAATCGGGAAATTCAAGGTGGAATAGAAGTAATAAGAAAGTTAGACGAAAAAAAGGCTGTCCCATTAACTCCCGGGACAGCCTTTTTGCCTACTACTTGCTATGTTTATTCGCCTTCTACAAACTTTTTGATACGCGCCAGACCTTTTTGGAGCTGTTCAAGCGAAGTTGCATATGAAATACGAATATGGTTCGGCGCACCGAAACCACTGCCCGGAATAAGAGCTACGTATTCTTTTGCCAGCAGTGCTTCTGCCCATGCATCTACATCGGAATAGCCGCCTTTTTTCATCGCTTCGCTTACGTTTGCAAACAGGTAGAATGCACCCTTCGGCGCCACACAGTGAATGCCGTCAATGTCGTTCATCAGGTCTACTACTGCTTTGCGGCGCTTGTCGAATTCAACACGCATCATCTCAAGCGCTTCCTGCGAGCCCTCGAGTGCTGCAAGTGCACCGTACTGTGCAAATGTTGTCGGGTTAGATGTACTGTGGCTTGACAGGTTCGTCATCGCTTTAATAAGCCCTTCGTTCCCTGCCGCATAGCCAATCCGCCAGCCTGTCATGGAATATGGTTTAGACATACCGTTAATGACAACCGTACGGTCATACACTTCCTGTCCAAGGCTTGCGATGCTTACATGTTCTGCTCCATCATATACAAGCTTCTCATAAATTTCATCCGATACGATCAGGATGTCTTTTTCCACACATACGTCTGCAATCGCCTGCAGCTCGTCACGGCTGTAGATGCTACCAGTCGGATTGCTCGGGGAGTTAATCACGACCGCACGTGTTTTGTCGGTAATCGCGTCACGCAGCTGCTGCGGCGTAATTTTGAATTCGTTCGCTTCCGCACCTTCTACGAATACCGGAATACCATCCGCAAGAGTTACCATTTCCGGGTAGCTTACCCAGTACGGAATCGGTACGATTACTTCATCGCCCGGATCAAGAATTGCCTGGAACAAGTTATATAATGCATGTTTCGCACCGTTGCATACAACGATCTGCGACGACTTATATGTCAGGTTATTATCGCGCTGAAGTTTATCGCAGATTGCCTGCTTTAATTCTACAATACCAGACGCTGCTGTGTATTTTGTCTGGCCTTCCTCCATCGCTTTAACAGCCGCATCAATAATATGCTGCGGAGTGTTAAAGTCCGGTTCACCGGCACCAAGACCTACCACATCATAACCCTGGCTTTTCAGTTCTTTCGCTTTTGCCGTGATGGCAAGCGTCTTGGATGGAGTAATCTGCGCTACGCGCTGTGCTAACTTCATTACAGGGACCTCCTCAATCAAATCAAAAGTATGTACTATTTTATGAATTCATATCTTCTGTTCATTGTACTCCTAATATGTAAAAAAAGAAAGAAAGAAGCAACCGAAATTGGCTGCTTCTTTTGCAACATGCAATTTTTTTTATGCCCGCATCATATGCGAGTCGAGCTCTTCCACATTGTTTTTCTTCGGCAGGCGGCGAGCTTCTTCAAGCATAGCTCGGAATTCTTCGCCATTAAGCACTTCTTCACGCAGTAGATGATCAAGAGCATGCGTAAATACCGGGAAATATTCGCGAAGCACAGCACGGGTGCGATCTAACAAATCATTGAGGATACGCTGACGTTCTTCATGCAGCGCTTCTTTACTTACCATATCAAGCTTCACAATACCAAGTTCAGACAGGCCAGTATCAATGATTGTGTTCGCCAGATGCAGTGCCTGCTCGAAGTCATTACGTGAGCCGGTACTACGTCCGCCATACAGCATCTCTTCTGCAATCGCACCACCAAGCGCGATCATAATCTGCTGCTCGAGGTTTTCAAGTGTATACAAATACCGATCCTGCTGCGGGCTCTGACGCACATAACCGAGCGCCTGGCCGCGCGGGCGAAGCGATACTTGCGACACGGATTTTGGACGGACTACTTCCGATACGATCGCATGCCCCAGCTCATGGTTCGCCACGCGCTCGCGTTCTTCTGCCGTTGATTCACGATCCGTCTGCTCACCCATCATCACCTTGTCAATGGCTTGGGCGAAGTGGCGCTGTGTAATCTCCGTAGCCTTGTCACGAAAAGCATAAATCGCCGCTTCATTCGTTACACTCTCAAGTTGTGCACCTGAGAAGTTAAACGTATCGCGCGCAATCGCTTCAAGGTCAACATCGTCTGCTAGCGGCTTGTTCTGCGAATGAATCTCAAGAATTTGCTTGCGTGCTTTCATATCCGGCAGGTCCACTACGATCTGGCGGTCAAAACGACCCGGACGCAGCAGAGCATCATCCAGCATATCCGCACGGTTCGTTGCGGCAATCATCAAGATACGCGGATTTTCAGACGTAGTAATCCCGTCCATTTCCGTCAGTAGCTGGTTAAGCGTCTGATCATATTCGCGGTGCTGACTGCCTTCCCGTTTACCACCGAGTACATCAATTTCATCAATAAAAATAATCGCGCTGTCCTGATTATTTTTCTCTGCTTTTTGTTTCGCTTCTTTAAAAAGATCACGAATACGCTGGGCACCAACCCCGACATACATCTCAACAAACTGCGAACCGGACGCTGCTACAAAGGCAGAGTTCGTATAATTGGCCGCCGCTTTCGCCATCAACGTTTTACCTGTTCCCGGCGGTCCTGTTAGAAGCATACCTTTGAGGGGACGGATGCCATACTGTTTCAATGAGTCTCTATGAATAAGAAAATCAAGCGCTTCCTTTAACTCTTGCTTAGCACGCTCCTGCCCACCAATTTCGCCAAACTGGGTCGTTGTTTTGGGCACTTCTATCGTTTGCTTTTTCTGTGCCAGACTCATCCCACCTTGTTTGGACAGAAGAAACGTCAGAACACCGAGCACGAGCACCGCAATTACGAACGGTGCAATATTCACACCGATAAACACGAGAAACGCCAGAAGAACCGGGATCACACCAATGATTATCTCTTTACCCATTATTGCGGATCACCTCTTTATAGCGCGGAAGCACCGTATAGTATGACTGTTTGCCATTGTTTAAATAAATGTACACGTTCTGATCGTCCATATACGAGCTTGCGTTTTTCAGATTGTGCTGCTGCTTCATGGCAGTGAGTACAGATGGAATACGCGAGTACGTATGCAAGTCCATCGCCTCTGCAATCGAAAACTCATACTGCTGCCATACATTCTTCAGTGCACTATTCTCACCGTTCAGTTCAATGTCTGCTTTCTTACCGTTCGTTTGTTCTTTTACAATCTTCTGTACCGCTTTATATTGCTCCGCAAACTTATCCGGGTCACTGAATACCATATCAAGCTTAACCGCATCACGACCTACTGTGATATGGCCCACTTTCACACCCTTCATGGCGGAGAGTTCTTCTATAATTGGTTTTTTCACAAACTGATTTTGAAAGACGTACCAGCCACCAAACAAGAGCACACTGCTCACAACAACTGACAAGAATATGGGCATTGCACGAAACTTCATTCCTCCACCCCTCTCTCCAGAAGTGATATATCGTTTGTATATCAAATAGTATAGCATATCTTGTATCATGCGGGGGGATTATTTTTTCTGCCAAAAAAGAGAGGAAGCGCCATCATGTGTGTATGTTTGTGTGTTTTGTGGAATGGCGTAAGTTTGGTGGGGGAGGAAGAGAAGAGAGAAGCCGTTCGCTCGGGTACGCTTGGCGGGGAAGTCTAAACTGGCCGCTCCAGGAGCCCGGCGAACTCGCCCGCAAAAGGTGCCCGCGATGTTTTTTCATGGACGGATTGCGGGCAAAGGCCCGTTCGCCAGTCTCCTTCCGCTAGGGGACAAGCGTACAGACGCTCTCTTGCTTCTCTCTTCTCTCCTCCCAACAATGTTTCGATTCACAAAAAGACAAAACCAGAATGTACGGCGAAGCCGCACTAAAACCTAATCTTGATGGATAACGGCAGGAGCGGAGAAGGGAGGCATCACAGAACGCCTGTCCGCGCGTTGCCCAGCGGAAGAGATCTGGTGCACGGGCTTTTGCCCATAACCCTTCTGTGAACCTTCATCCTGTCCTTTTGTGGGCGAGTGCACCGGAGCCCTGGGGCGGACAGTCCATGCATGTACCGAAGTGACAGATGCCTCCCTTCTCCGCTCCTCCACTACACGTTGGACAGATCCATCCCCTCAAATGCAAAAAGGAGCGGGTTCAGTCGCCACAACATGGCTTTTGAACCCGCTCCTATCTTATGTATGGCAGATTGATGGGGAGAAGATCAAAAAATGCTAAACATACGCCCACGCCGCACGGAGATACTAAAGGCAAGCGCAGGAGGAGGTGAGCGTGTGCAACAACCGCACCTTGCGCAGTGGATGAATGAGTTGCCGGAAGACGTACGCAAGCTGGTAAGCCAAGAATGGACACCGTCCTGGATGATGCTGTCGTCGCCGTTTCGCGGCGGACGCGAAGACCGTTCATTCGCCGCCTTCCGCCAGCCCAACCTTCATGCCTGGGTTACGCTTGAAGAACCCGGTTAAGCATTTTATTCTGATTTGATTCCCCTACCTACCCGACCATTCCCTGCCGCGCAATCGGCAGGGCTTTTTATTTCTTTTCAAGCGTCGCAAACATGCGGTTGGCACCCTCTATTACGGTTGTTTCATCCATTGTCAGGCACTGGCCGTCCTTAACCAGCTGCACGCCCTGCACGTATACGTCTTTTACATCGCGTCCGCTCGCCGCATAGACGACATGCGAGATCGGATCATGGGCAGGCTGGAAAAACACCTGTTTGGAATCGATCACAATAAAGTCTGCTTGTTTGCCAACTTCAAGCGAACCGATGCGGTCTTCCATAAATATGGCTTCGGCACCGTAGATCGTCGCCATGCGCAGCGCTTCTGTCGCCGGAACCGCTACCGGGTCCTTGCGTACACCTTTATGCAAGAGGGCTGCCATCTTCATTTCTTCGAACAGATCAAGATTGTTGTTACTTGCAGAGCTGTCAGTCCCAAGCGACACACAAATGCCTTTTGCAAGCATATCCGGTACGCGCGCTACGCCGCTGCCCAGCTTAAGATTGCTGATCGGATTATGGGATACTTTCACATCATATTTTTGCATAATGTCAAGCTCTTCATCTGTCAAATGCACCGCGTGTGCAACGAGGGTCGGGCGATTGAATACGCCGAGCTTCTCCAGATGCTCAACAGGACGTGATCCATAATCGTCCACATTTTGCTGCACTTCCCATTCTGTTTCAGACATATGAATATGAAGCGGCAGATCCAATTCATACGCACGAGCCACAATGCGTTCAATGTAATCCGGTGGGCATGTGTATGCCCCGTGCGGCGACATCATTGTCGTGATCCGGCCACCGGCTGCTCCGTTCCATTTTGCGGCGAACGCACTTGCTTCTTCGAGCTTTTGTGTTTGTACGTCCGGCGGGCACAGCCCAATGACACCACGGCACAGGCGGGCACGCATGCCGGATTCAGCTACAAGCTCGGCCACCGTATCCATATGGTCATACATATCGACGAACGTTGTCGTGCCGGTTTTTAGCATTTCTATGATCGACAAGGATGTTCCCCAGCGCACATGCTCTGCTGTAAACTGCGCTTCAAGCGGCCACATTTTGGTCTCAAGCCACTCCTGAAGCGGCAGATCATCCGCATACCCACGCAGAAGCGACATGGCGGTATGGCCATGTGTATTGACAAGGCCCGGCATAACAATGCGACCTTGTGCATTGATGATCTCTTCATAGTCAGACAGACTATCCGGTATTGGACCGACGTATGTCAGCACTCCGTTCTCAAATGCAATGGCTGCATCATGCAGCACCTCATTTTTTTCATTGACAGTCAATACTGTCGCATGGATCACAATCGTCTTCATAACGTCCTCCTGTTGTATGTGCCTACAAATAATAGGCGAGACTGTGCAGCTCCATCGTTACGTCTGCATCGTGTACACGAACCCCTTCGATCACTCTAATGTTTACCGGTGCGAAATTCAGAATGCCTGTTATACCGCACCGCATCAATTCATCGGCTACGGCCTGAGCGGCCTCTGCTGGCACCGCGATAATAGCGATACGGATGTTCATCTCTTTCACCGTTTCCGAGAGCGTGGACAGTGCCTGAATGGTCAATCCTACGATTTTTTTGCCGACTTTTCCTGGATCGGCATCAAAAATTGCGGTAATGCGCATGTTATCTTTTAAATACGCGTTGTAGTTGCTAATCGCATGTCCGAGATGACCCGCGCCGATCAGTACAACATTGATTTTTTGATCAAGCTTGAGGATGCTTTTAATTTTCTCAATCAGGTAATTTACTTCATAACCGATGCCTTTGCGACCGAATTCTCCGAAGCAAGCGAGATCTTTGCGAATCTGCGCCGGGTTCAGATCAAGCGCTTCCCCAAGCTGCTGGGAAGAAACGGTTCGTACATGCAGGGCCTGCAAACTGTTCAAATAGCGCAGGTATACAGGAAGCCGTCGTACGACGGCTTCTGAAATTCTTGGAACTTTCACCTTACGTCCTCTCCTTCTCACCGCGTTCCCTTTCATTGTGTAGTGGCCAGATTACGGTTTGTCCAGCCAATCTGCAATATCACTGAGCAGTTCTGTGGTGGGTTTCGTCAATACGGTTGTTTCCGGAAGTGACTGCAGGAACAGCCGCCCGTAGCGTGCTTCAATAATGCGGCGGTCATACACCAGTACCACTCCCCGGTCTGTGCTGGTACGAATGAGGCGCCCAAATCCTTGCTTGAAGCGAATAACAGCCTGTGGAACCGAAAGCTGCATGAAGGCGTTTTTCTTCTCTGCCTCAAGTCTCTGGTTACGCGCTTCCACAAGCGGGTGATTGGGCGGCACGAACGGCAGGCGGACGATCGCTACACAGGACAGATCCTCTCCAGGGATATCGACCCCTTCCCAGAAACTGCTCGTACCAAGCAGTACGCACGCGTCAAGCGTTCGGAACTGCTTCGTCAGCTTCGTTCGGCTTCCGCCGTCTACTCCATGGCCAAGCACACTAATATCTGCTTCTTTGAGCCGTTCCTTAAGTGGTTCGTACACCGCCTTTAGCATCGAATACGATGTAAACAGCACAAGCATCCGCCCGCGTGTTGCAATCGCAACCTGCGAAAGCGAGTCAATCAGTGCCTGGATAAACTGCGCTTCTGACGAGCCCTTGATGCTTGGAATGTCGCTTGGGATGCAGACAAGCGTTTGCTCTTTATACTGAAACGGAGATACAAGCATAGCTGTGTCCATGCCGCCGTCTGCCAGCAGGTCTGCAAGTCCGAGACGGTCCGACGCATAGCGGAATGATGACTGAACGCTCAGTGTGGCTGATGTTAACACGACACTTTCTTTTTTATCAAAGAACAGGTCCCGCAGCGTACCGGATACATCAATTGGCACGCGGTGCAAGTATATGCCGCGTCGGGTACTGCGCACATCGAGCTCAATCCAGTACACGTGCGCATCGTCGTTCTGCAATACCATACTGTGCAGAAGCTCTGCATATGACTGGCAGTCTCTGCATACCCCACTCAGATCTGTCAACAGCCCCCGCATTTCAGAAGGCACATCATCGCGGTGAATTGCTGCCTGAATCATCTCCAGCTTGCGGCCGACATCAAGCAACATATCCACGCCGTTGCGCACCGCCGATACAGCAGCACGTCCAAAGCGGCTGTCCAGATCATCCGGCTTGTAGCGCATGACCGTATGGCCGACTTCCTCGGCTTCCCTGGCACGCTGATACGACCACTGGTACAGCATCTGGTACATCTCGCGCACCGTATCTTTCGCCTCGCGCACAAGCTGATATGTCGTCTCAATCGTATGTTTGCTTTCTTCATAGCTTCCCTTATTCCATGCTTTTACAGCTGCCTCGACTTCTTCGAGAAGACCTATTCCTTTATCAGGCTGCAGGCGGGTAAGCATACCTTCCACCTGATACGAAGACACCATATCCCCGAGATGATGGCTGGCCACTTCTTCAAAATGATGGGCTTCATCAATAACAGCATAGCCATATGCTGGCAAAATGCGGTGCTCGGCGTGCATATCCGTAAACAGCAACGAATGATTCGTAACGACGACTTCTGCCTGCTGGGAACAGCGCCGCGCCTGATGATAGTAACAACGGGAAAACCACGGGCACTGGCGGTTCAAACATGAATTCGCATCACTCTGCACTTGCTTCCAGTACAGCTGTCCGCCAGATGGCAGGCTAATCTCTTCTGCATCGCCCGTCTCTGTCTCCGTAAGCCAGACAAGCATCTGTGATTTACTCAGCTGCACATCATAATTATCCTGTGTCTCTTCCAGGCTATGCGAGAACTTGCGCAGGCACACATAGTTATTGCGTCCTTTGAGCACCGTGATGCGCGGTGCATCGTCACCGAAAATCGCCGTAAGAATCGGTAAGTCCCGGTTATACATCTGTTCCTGTAGCTGGATCGTATGCGTCGAGATGACAACCTTTTCTTGTTGCTGCTTCGCCCAATATACAGCCGGAATCAAATACGCGAGCGATTTTCCTGTACCGGTTCCCGCTTCGACAAGCAGATGACGTCCTGATTCAAACGATTCATATACTTGCTTCATCATTGTCACCTGTGCCGGACGCAGTTCAAATCCCGGCATGTACGCAGCAAGCGCTCCATCTTCCCCGAATAGTCCGTCCACAAATGACAGAAAGTCGCCTTCTGACGAAAGCGGACTGTCTGCAAGACGATCTGTACCCATCTTCCGCTTCAAACAGATCTGATGAACCGCTTCAAGTTCTTCCCCCGGTTCGTATTCTCCCGCTCTCACTTTGGCCTGCTCCGCATCGGCGAGCAAACTCTCGATATCCGAATGGAATGGTCGACTCATCTGCCGAAGCCGCTGAATGGTTAAAAGCGGCAAACTTGTGAGCTTTTCAAGCAGATGGAGCAAAATATACGCGGTTGCTTCCGCATCAGAATCCGCCTGGTGAGGTCGATCATGCATAATATCAAGGCCAACTGCCAGATCGGACAACCGGTATCCTTCCTGCATTGGAAGCAAAAGCCTTGAAAGCTCGACGGTATCAAGCAAGGGACCTGTGAACGGTCGATATCCGGCATCAGCAAGCGCATTCTGCAGGAAGGACAGATCAAAAAAAACATTATGGGCGACAAATACAGCCCCATCAAGCATTTTTAACAGCTGCGGAAGAACGTCTTCGATGAGCGGTGCATCCGCCACCATCTCATCTGTAATTCCTGTCAGCTTTTCAATAAAAGGAGAAATGGCCATTTCCGGATTGACAAGTGAAGCAAACCGGTCGACAATCTCGCCGTCCTGGACAAGGACCGCCCCGATCTGGATAATCCGATCTCCTTCTTTCGGGCGATTGCCTGTCGTTTCAAAATCGACCACCGCAAAAGTATTCAAACGTTTCACCTCTACCTCTTGTTCCCTTATTATTTTCTATCACTTGGAGAAGAAGTGCAATAAAAAGAAGCAGGAAAGTTGTCTCTTATGACCAGAATCGCCACGCTTCCTGCTGTTTTCCGTTTGTATAATGAACAAATCCGGCGTACAGCCCGCTCTCTGGAATTATACCTTCCTCCTTACTGGCGGTAAAATGATGTAATGCATCATCATGCCGCCCTTCCGCAAGCGCAATGCGTCCGAGATGATAATGAGCAAGTGAACGTGCCTCTTCGTCTTCATGTCCGAGCAGCTCTTCGCTGATCATGATCGCCTCCTTCATACGCTGCGCCCGCAGCAAAAGCTCAATGCGTCCCGCCCGTGCCAACGGATACACATATTCCTTCTCGATCTGTTGGAAGATTCGATCTGCCCGTTCACTATCTCCCATCTCAAGCAAAACCCACGCATACGAACACGCATAATCTGGTCGCTTAGGGGCAAGTGTGAGCGCATACTGCAAATACAGCGCTGCCTGTCCCTCACGCTTCTCTTGCCAGAGAGACCAGCCAAGCCCGTGCCATACGTCCGCATCATCTCGCCGTCCTGCAAGAAGTCCCCGGTAGCAGCGCACCGCATCGGCATATCGATGAATCTGTTCATACATATGGGCAATATCGTCCTGCTGGTCTGCCGTAAGCACAAGCGCATCAGCCTGTCCAAGCAACTCTGCTGCACAATCCGTCTGCCGCTCTTCCACATAACAAGCAGCCAGCAGCAGCAATACATCTGCATCAGGTTCCTCGGTTTCATTGAGCAGCGGTTCCACTGCACGTGCCGCATCCCTGAAGCGACCTGCATGGGCCAGCGCGAGCGCATAATTATAACGAGCATCTGTAAAAGCTGGATAGGCCGCAAGCGCTTGTTCGAACAGCACAAGACTTTGTTCCGTTTGCCCATCCAGGGCGGCAATGCAGCCAAGCGCACTTGCGGAAGCAGCTTGAATAAAAGCATGACTGCTTGTCTGTAGTAACAGGTGGAACTGTGCAGACGCAACATCCTGACGCCGGGACAACCAGAAACCAAAGGCAAGATACAAACGGGCGATCTCCATATCAGGCGCTTCCTCTACTACGCCAGCAAACGACTGCACTGCCTGTTCATACATCGACAGCGTGAAGTACCCCTGTCCCTGACGAAAGCGCATGGCAAGCGGACGGGACAAATAAATTTCGCTATTTGAACTGGAAGCAGAAGAATCCCCCTTATCGATTGCTCCTGCTTCATTCGATACGAGGCAATCTTCCTCACTTTCCTCCGTTTCGAATGCCCGCTGCACACTGACGAGCTTCTCTTCGAACCGGAGCCATTCCTCCACAATACGGTCACTTGCCGTGCGCAAATGTAATACTTCCAGATAAAGCGCCTGCCTGCGCTCCGGATTCGCTTGTTTCATCGCCGCTTCAATTTTGGTGAGCTGTTCGATTAGCGTAGAAAAATAATGAGTAAGAAGCATACGGATACCACCTTTCGCATTCACTTGTGAATACTTTCAGTGTGTCTCCTTGGAGAGAAGGTATGCGCGGTTTTCTCCAACGTGTGGTGGAGGAGCGGGATCGGACGGGGCCTCGTCACTTGGGTACACTCGCTACGGAGTAGAGACTGTCCGCTCCAAGTACCAGACGAACTCGCCCACAAAAGATATCTACGATGTATGTGCATCGAAGCATTGTGGGCAAAGGCCCGTTCGTCTGGTCCTTTCCACTGGGGATCGCGTACAGGCGTTCCGTTGCCCCGCCCGATCCCGCTCCTGACACAGTTTGGATGAAAATCATGAAGTAATATCAAGAGGCTGAGCTTTGCTATGCAGGTAAAAAACGAAAAAGCCGAAACGTTGTCGATATCACAAAAAAGCTATCCCGTTCGCCATGTTCTGGCTTCTGGGATAGCCTCATCCGTAGATCGCCTTTATTTTCTCTTAAAGGCTGTTTTCCAAAAGATTGTTGCTTTTTTTACAAAAAATCGAAACGTTACGTTTGATTGTTCCTATAACAATTGTTATTTCATTCCCAAAAAATATTATATTCGGATTATTTTTAGCACTTATATTTGGATTGATAGACGAAATGTTTGTTAAGCCCTATTTAAAATCCTGATTAAGATGGGAAAAGGTGAACACCTTTTCCGTCCCTAGATCGTTCCTTTGTTCTCTCCCCCTCATCTTTCCTCTTCCTTCATCTATTTTCACAAAAGGAGGCTGTCCCCCATTAGGACAGCCCCCTTACTCGGTAGAACGTATATATTACAGCACGGTCGCGTGGATTTCTTCGCCGATCATCTGGGAGATGCGATTGTTCTCATCCATGATTGCCACTTTGGGCTTGTACGTGTGGGCATCCGCATCCGTCATCATGGCGTATGCAATAATAATCACAACATCACCTGGCTGCACAAGGCGGGCTGCTGCACCATTCAGACAGATCACACCACTGCCGCGTTCGCCTTCGATTACATACGTTTCCAGACGTGCGCCGTTGTTGTTATTAACGATCTGCACTTTCTCATTCGGCAAAACGTCAACCGCATCCATAATATCACGGTCAATCGTAATACTGCCCACGTAGTTTAAGTTTGCCTCCGTAACGGTAGCACGGTGAATTTTGGACTTCATCATCGTACGGAACATGCTGCTTCCTCCTTCGCAACCTCAATCAGTATATTATCAATCAGACGGGTAGTGCCGAACCGGACCGCCAGTGCAATCAAGCAGGTGCCTGCGAGCTCGTCTGTCAGCTGCAAGTCCGGATAGCTCCGCAGTTCGATGTAATCAATCTCTGCAAGCGGACTTGTGCCAATCACGGTCTCCATTGCCTGACGCAATGCCGCCACATTGCGCTCACCTTTGCCAAGCAACTGCTGCGCTTCTGCAAGGGCGCGAGACAGCACAAGCGCCTGCGTACGCGCTTCTTCTGAAAGGTATACATTGCGCGAGCTTAAGGCTAATCCGTCTGCTTCCCGAACAATCGGACATGGGATCACTTCCACTTGCATATTGAGGTCACGCACCATTTGCATAATAACAGCGACCTGCTGTGCATCTTTCATACCAAAAAATGCATAATCCGGACTCACAATGTTGAACAGCTTCAGCACAACTGTCGCTACTCCGTCAAAATGCCCAGGGCGAGATGCTCCGCACAGCGCATCCGTAATCTCATGCACCGATACAATCGTGCGGCTGCCTGTCGGGTACATCTCTTCAACCGACGGGAAGAACAACAAATCCACACCTGCTTCGACTGCCAGTTGGCTGTCGCGCTCTAAGTCGCGCGGATAGCTGTCAAGATCTTCATTCGGCCCGAATTGAAGTGGGTTCACAAAAATACTCATCACAACAAAGTCTGCTGTCTCCCGCGCCTTTTTAACAAGGCTGATATGTCCTTCGTGCAAGTAGCCCATTGTCGGAACGAAGCCAATTTTTTGTGGACGAATATTTTTCAGCGCTGTGCGCAGTTCCTGAATGGTTGAGACCGTTCTCATTGTTTGACACCTTCTCCGTATAATTGTCCAATCACTTCTTCTTTGATCGTGAATGTATGCTCGGCTGCCGGGAACGCCCCGTTACGCACTTCATGCGCATACTGTGCAATCGCCTGATGTATGATCGCTCCTGCTTCACCGTACCGCTTCACAAACTTCGGCACATGACCTCCACCATACCCGAGAATATCGTGATAAACAAGCACCTGGCCATCACAACCCGCACCTGCTCCAATCCCAATAGTCGGAATCGAGAGTTGCTTCGAGATGAGGGTAGCAAGTTGCTCCGGTACGCATTCCATCACAAGTGCGAACACCCCTGCTTCTTCCAGCGCTTTCGCATCGTCCAGTAGTTTTTGGGCAGCTTCTGGTGTTTTGCCCTGTACTTTGTAGCCGCCAAGCTGATGAACCGATTGCGGCGTTAATCCAATATGACCAACAACCGGGATACCCGCCTGTGTACAGCGGCGAATGAGTGGTGCAAGCTCTGCGCCACCCTCAATTTTAACGGCTTTCGCCAACCCTTCCTGCATGATGCGACCCGCATTGCGCAGTGTCTCTTCTATCGTGCCGTGGTACGTCAGAAACGGGAGATCCGTGACAACAAATGCACGCGAAGCTCCACGCGTAACCGCTTTCGTATGGTGAATCATATCATCAAGTGTAACGGGAATCGTCGAGTCATAACCGAGGACGACCATTCCAAGCGAGTCACCTACCAGAATCATATCCACGCCAGCTTCCTCCGCCAGATTCGCGGATGGATAGTCGTACGCTGTCAGCATAACAATCTTCTCACCGTTCTTTTTTTGTTCTTTTAGTGATGCGGTTGTTACAGGCTTTGTGCTTACCATTCATTTATTCCTCCTTGTACAATGTGAGCGATGAAGGGAGGTCAACATGCACCCATATAAAAAGCGCCTTCCGCACAGGAAGACGCATCATATCCACATTCGTCATGGGCATGCTTGTCCTCTGTCTCGGTCCTTATCGGCTCAGAGCAGATTTGCATTACGTATTTATAAATCATTCCAAAAAAATAAAAAAAGGCATGTCTGGTGCCGCTCGTATGATACAGCCCTGACATCCCCATTATAAAACAACTTCAAAACAAACCGCAATGCTTTTACGTCCAAATCAAGCGTGTACTTCTACATCCGCTGCGTACACGTTAGTTAGTTCACCATCATCTTTCCGCACCAGCAATACGCCTGAATCGTCAATGCCTTCCGCAACGCCTGTAAACGAACCGTGCAGCGTACGAATGGTGACCCGCTTACCGATTGTAATGGCACATGCTTCCCAGCGCTTGCGGACCTGCGCAAATCCTTCGGCTACATACAGATCGTACAACTCTTCTAAGCGGCGCAACACCTCCTGAATGAGCGGCACACGGCGCAGTGGTTCCCCTTTCACGATACGAAGCGATGTTGCTACCCCCAACACATCCTCTGGAAACTGTTCAGGTAGTGTATTCACATTAATGCCCATCCCGATGATCAGCCAGTTGATGCGGTCTGCTTCGGCATTAAGTTCTGTCAAAATGCCACAAATTTTCTTCCCATCTATAAGCACATCATTCGGCCACTTAATCTCGGCTGGAATCTCATAAATCGCGCGAATCGCTTCGACAATCGCCACCGCCGCCAGAAGTGTCAGCTGTGGGCAGCGTTGCAGTTCGAGTTGTGGGCGCAGAAGCAGACTCATCGAGATGCTCGTGCCCGGCGGCGAGTGCCACACCCGGCCAAGGCGCCCCTTGCCACCTGTCTGCGTGTCTGCCACAACAAGAGTTCCCTCAGGCGCTCCTTCTTTGGCCAGCTCCTGGCACCGATTCTGCGTAGAATCAATCTCGGTATAGTAATGAACATGCTGGCCAAAAGCTTGGGTGGCAAGCCCCACTTTAACTTCTTCTACAATCATCACATCCGGTGTCGACAACAGACGGTAGCCTGCACGGCGCACCGCTTCGAATACATAGCCTTCCTGGCGCAGTTCCTCGATATGCTTCCATACAGCCGTGCGCGAAACACCCAGCTGCTTACTGATTTCTTCCCCGGAAATGAATGTATCTCCGCTCTGCTTCAATAGCGCAAGCATTGTTTCACGTATTGTCATCTATCTGCAATCTCCTTTGCCCGGATCAGAAGCACAGCTCTCTCATTTGGCCTCTGCCCCGCATTCACTTCTTCCGCAAGCGCCATAAGCGTCTCTCGAATCCACGGCCCGCCCCTGCGTGCAAGTTCCTGCTGCAAATCTGCACCGCTTACCGCAAGCTCGGTCAGCGCCTGTACAGGCAGCTGCTCATGTCGTCTACGCAACGCCTCTGCCGTTCCAGATTGCCCGGCCAGCACGTCTTGGACCATTGCCGCACGCTCTACGGCGGCAAGCCCGTTCTCTACCAGCAGCCTATTGATCTCCCGCGTATCAGGACGCACCCGCAGTGCCTGCACAATGCGTACGGTAGACCCGCATGCCTGAATAAGCTTTTTCTCACAGCGCAGTGCCCGCAGCACGGAAGACACCCGGTCTGTTTTTTCACCTAGCAAAAATAAATATGCCCAGCGCTCAGCTAGTCCAGACAGACGAGTAATGGCCTGTAGATTCCATTCGTCCGGTTGATCGGCCAAAAGCCCGGCCACACCCGGCATATGCGCAAAAAGTCCGGTCGTACGTACAGCCTGCACAGCATCCACAGCACCCGGGGCGGCAAGCGCCTTGTTCCATTCCGCACTAATGCGCTCTACCGCTACATGGCCAAGCGTATCCGCCTGTGCACGCACCGCATTGAATGTTTGTTCATCAATATCAAACCTTAATTGGCTCGCAAACCGGATACAGCGCAGCATCCGTAGCGCATCCTCGGCAAACCGCTCCTGTGGACGCCCGACTGCCCGAATCAGGCCACGCTTCAAATCCTCCTGCCCACCGAACGGATCAATCACTTCACCGCGCAGACCAAGCGCCATCGCATTCACCGTAAAATCCCGCCGTGCCAAATCTTCTTCAATCCGATCCACAAATGCAACACGATCTGGCCGCCTGTGATCCGCATAGCTACTTTCCGTTCGGTATGTGGTCACCTCAATCGGCACACCGTGTATCAGCACTGTAACTGTACCATGCTGCATACCTGTTGGCACCGTACGGGCAAACAGCCGGATCACATCTTCCGGGTGCGCCGATGTGGCGACATCAAGATCATGAACCGTGCGGCCCAAAATCGTGTCGCGCACATAGCCACCGACAAAATACGCAGTATATCCCGCTCCCTCAAGCGTTGTCAGCACCTGCTTCCCGGCTGTAAGCACCTGTTCGTCCATCAGTTCAGGCCCCCCGCTGTGCCGTCCTCTTCAAGCACTCGTCGGTAAATTGCTTCGTACTGCTCCGTAATCGTGGTATGGCAGAACGTATGATACGCCCGCTCGATTGACTGGCGGGCAAACTTCTCATACAGGCCCGGATCGGATACGAGCTGAACCGCCCGTGCCGCCATGCCATCCACATCTCCAATTGGCAGCACAAAACCCGTTTCTCCGTCCAGCACGACTTCAGGAAGCCCGCCCGCATCGCTTGAGATGACCGGCTTGCCACATGCCATCGCTTCAAGCGCAACAAGCCCGAAGCTTTCCTGCGCGGACGGTAGAAGCAGTACATCCGCCATCGACAGTACACAGGCGATATCTTCTTGTTTCCCCAAATAAATGACGTCTTCACCCAGGCCGAATGTATCGGTCAGATCACGAACGATCGGCAGCTCCGGTCCTTCCCCAATCATCAGAAGCTTGGCCGGAATGCGCTGCCGAATACGACGGAAGGTATGAATCACATCTTCGGGACGCTTTACCGTTCGGAAGTTGGAAATGTGAATAAACACTTTCTCTCCGTTCGGTGCATACTCCTCGCGCACATCACACATATTACGCGGATAATACTCTCGGTTATCAATAAAGTTGTATACAAGATCAATCGGCTTGTCCACCTGTAGAGCATCCCGTGTCTGCTGGATGAGACTGTTCGAAACAGCCGTCACCGCATCACTCTGCTCAATGCCAAAACGAATAATATCTTTTAATGTATGGTCATACCCAAGCACCGTAATATCCGTTCCGTGCAACGTGGTCACAACTTTCAGCTGATCCCCAACCATCTGCTTTGCCAAATACGCTGAGATCGCATGCGGCACCGCATAGTGCACATGTAGAAGATCAAGCTTTTCGGTCTTAGCCACCTCCGCCATCCGGCTTGCCAGCGTCAAATCATATGGCGGATATTGAAACACAGAATAGCTGCTTACATCGACTTCATGAAAATAAATATTTCGGTAATACTTACCAAGTCGGAACGGCATCCCGGATGTAATAAAATGCACAGTATGTCCGCGTTCGGCCAGCAGCTTTCCAAGCTCCGTTGCCAGAATACCGGAGCCGCCCACAGACGGGTAGCATGTAATTCCAATTCTCATAATCGACTGTCGTCCTTCCTCGTTTACAAAAAGCCCGGAAGCAACAGAGGGGTGCGGCTTACGTATCCTTCTGCGTATGCCACACCTACACTCTGTCCGAATCCATACTCACGCGCCCGTACCCGCTCCAGATAGCCTTCTGTCAGCGGGGTCGCCACTGAATCTTCTGCCATCTCGAACTGCGAACGGTACGCGCCAAGCGCGGACATCTTCGCTTCCATCTCTTCACTAATATCAAGCAAAAACTGTGGTTCTGTCTGGCCGTTAATAAAGTAGGCCAGATCGTGCTCCACTTTATGAGTCGGCAAAGATACCGATGCATCTGTTGCGTATTTGCGGATGCGTGCGTTAAAAATCGCTTCCCGCACCAGCATGCTGCACATACCGTGGTCTGGATGACGATCCTCCCAATACGGAGAGAGCACAACACGCGGCCGGTACAGCCGGATCACATGCGCTATCGCCCGGATTTGCTCTGGTACGAGAGCAAGCCCCCGATCCGGCAGTCCAAGCGTTAAGCGAACATGCAGCCCGAGCGTGCGGGCTGCTTCTGCTGCTTCTTGCTGCCTGCGCTCTGGTGTTCCGTTCGATGACAATTCGGCATACGTCAGATCGCAAATGCCAACTTTTTTGCCTTCTTTCGCCCACTTATGTAGAAGTCCTCCTGCGCCGATCTCCACATCATCGGGATGCGCGCCAAACGCGAGGGCATGAAGCGGTTCCTGGTGCTGATTGTTCATGCTGGTGCATCTCCTTTATACTTGTGCACAATATCACGCCACGCAAAATTACCTCGTTCGAGCGCATGAATAAGCATCTCGCCCGTCGCGATATTTGTCGCAAGCGGAATGCTGTGCACATCGCACAGACGCAGCAGTGCCGTAACATCCGGCTCATGCGGCTGTGCAGTCAGCGGATCGCGCAGAAAAATGACCAGATCCATCTCATTCTGTGCAATCAGCGCCCCGATCTGCTGGTCTCCTCCGAGCGGGCCGGATAAAACACGATGGATGGTAAGTCCGGTTGCGGCCGCGATGCGTGAGCCAGTCGTTCCCGTTGCGTATACGGTATGTTCTGCTAGTACATTCTGATAAGCAATCGCAAAATTCACCATCTCATTTTTCTTGTTATCATGAGCAATGAGCGCAATATTCATCACGTATGGTTCTCCTAAAACATAATGTTTTCAAGCCCATAGACGAGCCCGGTATATTCCATAACTTTCTTAACAGACAGGTTAATGCCTGGCATAAACGATTCGCGGTTGATCGAATCGTGGCGAATCGTCAGCGTCTGGCCGACCGCACCGAAGATCACTTCTTGATGTGCCACCAAACCCGGCAGACGTACGCTATGGATGCGGAAGCCTCCATAGTAGCCGCCACGCGCACCGTCAATCGTTTCCTTCTCATCCGGATGACCCTGACGCAGCTCCTCACGCACAGCCTGGATCATTTCCGCTGTTTTGACCGCTGTTCCGGACGGCGCATCCAGCTTCTGGTCATGATGCTGTTCAATGATTTCGACATGCGGCATGTATTTTGCTGCTTCCTGGGCGAACCGCATCATCAGCACCGCACCAATCGCAAAGTTCGGGGCGATAATGGCGCCCACATTATTCGCATGGCACAGTTTGTCCAGTTCTTCAATATCCTCCGGTGTAAATCCGGTTGTACCCACTACCGGACGAACGCCCATTTCAATCGCTACCCGCATGTTCTGTTTTACAACATGCGGAGTTGTCAGGTCGACCAGCACGTCTGGTTTATGTATCGCAAGCGCTTCGCGAAGATCAGAGACGAAGGGAGCCCCAATTTCTCCGATTCCGATGGTAACCCCAACATCTCCCCCTGCGTATTTCGGGTCAATTCCGCATACGAACTCCAGATGCTCGGTATCTTTTATGATCATTTTTACCGCTTCTGACCCCATGCGGCCACGCGGTCCTGCTACTGCGACTTTAATTTTTGCCATGTTCCAAATCCCTCTTTCTCTTTTTCTCTCACGTTATTTCTTTTCGACAGCAGTATCGTAAATCCCTTGCTTCGCGCAGTTGTGAAGCGAGCCTGCGTGTATAGCAGGCTTCCTGGGAGGGCATCATTACTATCGGTCAATATATGTATGCTAGTTTTCAACGGTGTCGATTTTTGTCCACCGGTCTTTATCTCGTGTATTGAACTTATGCATCATCGCATGAAAGGCTTCTTCCAGATCAATGCCCAGCGAGTTGGCAAAACAGATCAAGATAAACAGGCAATCCGCAAGCTCCATATCAATCGTATTCTCCGCCTCATCCTTGCGCTTCGGCTTCTCTCCGTAGTAATGATTCACTTCGCGCGCCAGCTCACCTGCTTCTTCTGTCAAACGTGCCATCAGAGCAAGGGGGGAGAAATATCCCTCTTTAAATTGCCCGATATAGCGATCAACCGCCGCCTGCATCTCCTGCATTGTCATCGACTGTTTCTCCTGCGCCATACTTGTACCTCCTTCCGTATTTGTTCTTAGTTTCTATGTTACCGCACAGGTGGAAGATTGACAAATTTATGGCTATAATAAAAGCCGTATGGAACACATTCTGGGAGGACATGCATGAACTACCATATTCGCAATATTGCAGCGATCCTGATCGGCTCTGCTATCATGGGTTTTGGCATTAATTACTTTAATATCGCAAACCGGCTGTCCGAAGGCGGCATAACCGGGATTTGTCTACTTCTCAAATACGTGCTGAACTGGGACCCCGGGGTGATGAACTTGATTCTGAACATCCCACTTCTGTTCATCGGCTGGAAACTTCTCGGGCGTCAGACAGCGATTTACACCATTATTGGAACCGTCGCCGTCTCTGTATTTTTGACCGCCTTCGCCCCCTTCCGCCATCCGATTGAAGGTGATAAACTTCTGGCCGCCCTGTATGCAGGCGTAACAGTTGGTATCGGCTTAGGCATCGTGTTTCGATTCGGTGGCACGACAGGTGGCGTCGACATTGTCGCACGACTGTTTCATAAATATCTTGGCTGGAGTATCGGGCGGACGATGTTTATTTTTGACATTGGCGTCATTTCGTTATCGCTGTATTACCTGAATCTGGATCTGGCGATGTATACACTTGTCGCACTTTTCCTATCAGCACGCGTCGTAGATTTTGTTCAGGAAGGTGCGTATGCGGCCAAAGCGATTATGATTATTTCAGATCATACTGTGGATATCTCGCAAAAAATCATGCAGGAAATGGGACGCGGCGCTACCATTCTCAAAGGGCGCGGTGGTTATACGGGGCTTGATAAGGAAGTGCTATACTGCGTAGTCAGCCGCAATGAGCTCGTTCGGTTTAAGAATCTCGTGCATGAAACCGATCCTCATGCTTTTATTACTGTTAACGATGTGCATGAAGTGTTCGGAGAAGGCTTTACGCTTGATGAGAAGAAGCAGCCGCTTGCACGTTGATGGATGGTCGTTTCTTCAAAGTGTAGTGGAGGAGCGGGATCGGGCGGGGCCTCGTCACTTTGGTACGCTTACGAAGAAGCTGGGACTGTCCGCTCCAGGTGCCAGGTGAACTCGCCCACAAAAGAGGGCCCACGATGTATTCGCATCGAAGCATTGTGGGCAAAAGCCCGTTCACCCGGCCCCTTCCGCTAGGGATCGCGTACAGGCGTTCCGTTGCCCCGCCCGATCCCGCTCCTAGCACGCTTTGGTTAAACACCATCAAGCAATATCAAGATGCTAAGCTTTGCTATGCAGGTAAAAAATTAAGAAAGCAAGGCCGTTTTGGGGTGGCGTGTTTTTTTGTAAATCGAAACGTTGTGCGGGGAGTGGGAGAAGGGAAGAGCAAGAGAGTGCCTGTACGCGCCTACTCAGCGGAGGGAGAACGGCGAACGGGCCTTTGCCCGCAACCCTTCCATGAAGATACATCGTGGGTCCTCTTTTGCGGGCGAGTTCGCCGGGCTCCCGGAGCGGACAGTCATCACTTCCCTGCAAGCGTACTGAAACGAACGGCTCCTCCCTTCTCCCACTCCCTCACCACTACACGTTGTCGATATCACCAAAAAGCTATCGGCAACTCTACATACGCTGCAATTTATCCGGGTTCCGTACAAAATAAAGGCTCACAATTGCATCATTCTCTACATGGATAAGCACTACGGTCTGGATCACACCCGCTGCTCGAATGACTAACCCGGTCTGGCCATTCAGCTGTGTCCGCTCGATTTGAACGCCTTCTTCGTAATAAGAGACCTTTTGAATCAGACCAAAGAGGAAGT